>CAYMWG010000444.1:0-2141 GCA_964393765.1 uncultured Phycisphaeraceae bacterium | reverse complement strand
CGCCGCGGCCTTCGGCTTCCGCAACGACCTGAACTTCGTCAAGAACAACTCGTGGGGACCGCCCGACAACGGTGTGGCGCGGAAACTCACGTCTGTCGAGGCCGCGGCGATCGAGGACGCCATCGCGAACGGTCGCGGCGGGATGGGAACGATCTTTGTCTGGGCCGCGGGAAACGGCGGCACGGGCGTGGATCGCGTGGACTACGACCAGTATGCGTCCAACCGGCGCACGGTCGCTGTGGGCGCGATCGACTCGCAGGATCGGCGCTCGCTGTACTCAGAGCCGGGCGCATCGCTCATGCTCGTCGCCCAGAGCGATTACGACCTGAACTCGTCGGGCGATGTCGGAGTTTATTCCTCCAGCGGCGTGAGCGGGTACACGAGCACGTTCGGGGGCAGCAGCGCGTCGTCGCCGCTGGGATCGGGCGTGGTCGCGCTGCTCCTGGAGGCAAACCCGGCGCTCACCTGGCGCGATGTGCAGCATGTGCTCATACGCACCGCACGCAAGTGCAAGCCCGATGACGCCAGTTGGGGATTCAACGGGGCGGGGCTGAACACGAGCGAGCAGTTCGGCTTTGGCGCGATCGACGCGGGGGCGGCGGTAACTTTGGCCCAGACGTGGCCACCCGTGGCCGCGGAGTTTGTGTACGACACTGGCATCATTGCGGACGGCGCGACGATCCCCGACAATAACCCGATAGGCCTCACGCGCACGGTGATCGTGCCGGCGAGCATGAGGATCGAGAGCGTCGAGTTGGTGCTCACCTCCTCGCATACCCGCTGCGGGCACCTCCGGGTGTCGCTGGAAGGCCCCAGCGGCGTTGAATCGCTGGTGGCCGCCACGCGGAGCGACAACGCCAACACCTATAGCACGGGCTACACGTTCACGAGCCGGAGGCACTTTGGCGAGCGGGCGATGGGTTCCTGGACGCTGAGAGTGTCCGATGGAACCCTGAACTTTGAGGCACCGCTGAACTCCTGGCAACTGCGTTTCTACGGCACGGAAGTGGCCTGCCCATGCGATTGGGACGGCGATGGAGACCGGGATATCCCGGACATTTTCGCCTTCCTGGGCTCCTGGTTCGCGGGCCAGGCGGACTCTGACCTGAGCGGTGAGAACGGGGTGCCGGACATCTTCGCCTATCTGGGGTGCTGGTTCGGCGGCTGCCCGTAGGCGAACAAACAAGAGGCTAAATCCTTGATGTCCGGGCACCTGGGAAACCGGAAGGCGGCGGCGGTCGGAGACCTTCGCATCGCCGGTTCCGGGCTGTTCTCGGGCTAAAACTGGGTGCGGGCGGGAACACCTGAACGGAACGCGCCGGGATTGATGGCAAGGACGGCAAGTTCCGTGTATTCTGAACGTCTTGCCTGAAGTGGGAATCTCATCCCGCATTTGACAAGTCCGGGCAACTGCTCAGCGTTGTGGTTCGTACCGGATCAGACATACGCCCAAAAACGACCCATCAGGTCGAGTGTTCGTGAAGTATCTCAAGACAAGGAGAGGTTTCCCATGAAGGCAAAGTGTTTTATGTGCGCGCTGGCGGCCGGAATGGCCATGAGCGCGGCGGCAACGGCTGATCCCGGTGCGAACCAGGCTGGCGGACTCATCCTCCAGAACAATGTGGTCGCGCTCGAGCAGAATGCTGTCTCGCCCAAGATCGCGAATATCAAGCGCGGCAAGTACTACCTTTCCACCGGTCGCATCGAGATGGACACGGAGTCCACCCCGGTCGTCCGCGGGCCGGCACCCGTGCCCATCTTCGAGGCGCTCAACTGGTACGGGTTCTATAACGGTTTGACCGGCGCTGGCACCGTCGCCGGCGGCGCTAGCGCTGCGGGCCGAGCGCGCGAGCTGTACGACTGGGGCCGGCTTTGCGGCGATCCGCTGACCGACACCCACACGATCCAGCAGTTCTCCTTCGGCTACTTCACCGGTGCGTCGATCCCCGGCGACCTGACCGTCTGGATCTACTGGGACTTTGTGAACACTCCCGCGTGCAACCCGGGCCCACTGGGCAACCTCGTCGGGCGCAACTGCCCTGCGAATCAGGCGGAGGGCTTCGCGTTCACCGGGCTTCCCGTCGACACGTCGCAGTGCGACGGGTTGGTGGACGGCTACATCATTGACGCCATCCTGACCC
>CAYMWG010000443.1:0-2147 GCA_964393765.1 uncultured Phycisphaeraceae bacterium | reverse complement strand
CGTCGGGTACACCGCCAGCTCCGTGTCATACGAACTCCCGCACGTCGAGACCCGCACCGTCCCGAAGCACGGCGACACGTGCCGGTACCAGATGTCCGAGCCGATCTGCGGGTTGTCGAAAAAGTTGCAGTTGGCCGGCTCCGAGGGGCCGTCGGTGGTCGCGCCCACGGTCGAGAAGGGCGTGTCCATGCACTGGCTCACCAGGATCGCATTTGCGCACGCGTCGTTGGGCTGCACCGGACAGATCGTGGGGAACGAGATCGTGAGCACCCCCGGGCCGTTCGCGCCGAGGTACCCGCCGACCCGGATCCAGTACGTCATGCCGAATGTCACCGGTACGTTGAGCAGAGATCCCGTGCCGCACACCCCGTTGTCGTCGTTGCACCCGATCTGGGTGAGAGCGCCGCACGAGCCCGAGTACACCACCACCACCGTGTCGAAACTGCTCCCGCACGTCCCCACGTTCACCGAGCCCGTGCACGGGGGCGTGTAGGTATACCACACGTCCTCGGCGATCTGGGCTCCCGTCCCGCAGCCGCCCACCGCCGGGCCGTCGGTCGTCGCGTTGTTGTTATCAAACCCGAACGTCCCCACGTCGATCCGCACCGCGTCAGCGCAGTTATCGTTGGGCGCCGCCGTGCCGGGGAAGGAGGTCGTCAGGCAGGCAATTATGTCCCGGTAGCCCACGATCTGGGCGATGGTGTTCGGCGAGTTACTGAACGTGAACCGGTTGATCGATGTGAGGTTGGGGTTCATCGTCGAGGCCGGGTTGGCGCACGAGCAGTGCGTCGCGTTCCAGAGGTGACCGAGTTCGTGCGCCGACAGGTCCGTGGCGCTCATGAACAGCCCGTTATAGTCGGACTGGCACACGCAGTTGGACTCTCCGTCCTCGCAGATAATCCCGAAGTTGTTCGCGCGGCCGACGATCGTTCCGTCGAGGTCCTTCGCCGTGAACACCTGCACTATGTCCGATTGCCCGGGGCGGTTTGCGCTGTCCCACTCCAGCATGATCTGTGCGTTGAACGTCTCTGCGTTCGTTGTCGAGTACGGGTCCACCACCGACGCCCTCACGATCTGCGTCCCAAGCAGGTGCGTGATATTCACGTCCCGCTCGTACTGCAGGTTCACGGTGTTCGTCACAATCGCGATCCGATTGACCACCGCGTTGGCTCCGCCGTACGCCTGGAAATACTCAAAGTCCGCGTCGGTGTCCATCACCGCGGTGTACAGAATCGCCCCGCGATGCCCGATCCCCCCGGCCGCGGGCTCCGCTTCCGCCTGCGCCAACCGGCGCCTGTCCCGAAACTCCGGCCCCCCGCACATCGGCGGAACCGGTCCCACCACCGCGTCCTCAACCGTGTACATCACATGCAAGTTCACCGGTGCCCCGGGCACCCGCCCGTTCACCGGCTCCACCCACACGTCGCTCCCGTCCGCCAGCATGATCCGCAGGTGCAATCCCTCCTCGGTCACACCGCCCGCGCACTTGCTCCCCTCGATCCCGGCCACCTCGCCGCGAAGAGTCCGCTCCGCCTCCGGTTTCACCGGCACCATCTCGCCGCCCTCGACCTGCGCATAGATCGCAAACCGGTCGCTCCGCAACGAATAGGGACGCAGGTCAACCCAACGCGCTGCGCCCGACACGGGCAGCCCCACCGATAGAGGCCGCCACGGAGTCGTATCCAGATTGAGAATCACCAGGTCGCAGCGCGCAAGCCCAAACACCTCGTTCACCATTCCCTGGAGCGGCTCCACGCCGGTCAGCACGATCGGGGCCGGAACAGGGCGCTCGACCGCGATCTTCATCGGCTCGACCTGCGCCGCCGCGGCGACTGAGCCGCCCAGGATCAGCGCGCTCGACATGGCAAGCCGCGCAAACAAACGGCCTGCACCACTCTTGATTCCGTTGTCCATGTGTCACATGCTCCATTTACCGCCCGGGCCCAGCCAGACACCCCCACCAGGAAGCCGTTGAGACTTGGAGTGTACCCTACCTCAAGATCGTGCCGCAAACCTGACAATTCAGTGAACTCCGGCAGATAAACGGGCGCCACCCACCGGGGCCTGGGGCCGGTCCTGCTGCCCCCCCTCTTTCAAGGCGAGGGGGAACCGGCGGCGGCCTTCGCCCAAGCATCCTTAAGCGTGAC
>CAYMWG010000442.1:0-2147 GCA_964393765.1 uncultured Phycisphaeraceae bacterium | reverse complement strand
TTCCTCGCCCAAAGTCACGCACAACTACATTGCCGAACTCAATGTTCCGGTGCTTCAGGTACCCGTCGCCGATCGGGCCTGGCCGCTGTACATCGACGCCAAGAAACAGTTCGGCCCGCTCCCCGAGTTCATGGTCAACTCGCGCGGTGGCGAGCCACACCAGCCGGGAGACGAGAACTGGGACCAGATGTCGGCGTGGCTCGACGCGCACGGAGACGCCCTCGCTACCGTCCGCGCCGGCGCGGCTCGCCCCGCCCTCGGATTCGTGTATCGCGCCAATATAGACCCCGACCTTGCCCGAGTCTTGGAGATCACCAGCCCGGGGTATACCTACGACCCGCCGATGGAACCTTCGGACGAGAATCCGCTTGTCATAGGGATCCTCCTGCCGCACCTCGGCGAGATGCGACGGTTGGCCCGCTTCCTCAGCGCCGATGCCCATCTGGCGATCTCCCGCGAGGACGCCTCGCGATACTTTGCCGACCTCGACGCGCTGCTCGGCATGGCTGAGCAGGTCCGCCATGAGCGCTTCACCATCAGCACGCTGGTGGGACTTGCCATCGCAGACCTCGCGACGGCGGTCGCGCTCCACGGCGCAGGCACGCCCGACTTCCTGACGCCCGAGCAACTGCGAGATCTCGCCCACACGCTGGGCGGCTTCGCCGACGGGCGAGTATCCATCGATTCCTCCGTGGAACTGCTCACGATCGAAGACATCCTCCAGCGGTTCTTCAGCGACGATGGCAACGGAGACGGCCACTTTGTCGGTGGACCTGAGGTGGACAGCCTCTACCGCGACTGGGGCCTTGCGCGTCCAGGTGGCCTGCCGCTGCTCAGGGCAATCCAGCCCGTGCAGAGCACCATCATGCCGTCACGCGCTCAGATCATGGATCAGGCCAGGCGGTTTGTCGCCGCAGCCGCGGCCGATGATGCCCTCCCGCCGTGGCGGCACGATGAGCGTTCGAGCGACATGTTGTATCAAGCGCTGATGGAATCGGGCGTATACCCCGCCGTCCCGTTCCTTTCATCGCTTACAGGCAAAGCGGAGCAGGGGCCTGTTGCCTCGGCCTGCGCCTCCCGCGACATCTTCGAGGCACGGCGTCACGCCGTGATGACCGTTCTGGCCATGCAGGCGTACCGAAGCACCCGCAACACCTGGCCGTCTTCACTGCGGGAACTCGTTCCCGCATACATGCCCTCGCTCCCTGTTGACCCGTTCGATGGGCAACCCATGCGGTACATCGCGCCGGCGTCGGGTAGCGAACTCCCGCTGCTGTACTCGATCGGCGTTGACGGCCTCGACGAGGGTGGCAAGCCCCCAACCACCAAGTCCGGTCGGTTCGGCGTCCACAACCTCTACTGGCTCGGCAAGTTCAGAACGCGACCGCCCCTGACTGGTGCCCAGCAGCAGCAGACGGATGCCGCCCGCGGGGACTGGGTGTTGTGGCCGGAACCGCCGCCGGTTACGGAGTGAGAACGCGGCAAGCCGTGCTGTCAGGGTCGCTATCCTCTTATCCGCCGCCCGGTATGCTCCTCTTGCTCCCCGCGAAGGCACCGCTTCATGTCCGATCAGTTCACGCCCGCCGCGTCCCGCATTGTAATCATCGGCGCCGGAGCGATCGGCTCGCATCTCGCGGCTTGCTTGCGCAAGGGCGTCCCGGCGCTCATCGTTGATCCGTGCCGCCTCGTCCGCGCGGAATTTGTCACCATCGGTCGCGACACCCGTTGCCCAACCGACGATTCATTGTCCTTCGCGGAAGGCGACCCCCGTCTCTTCCGAGCCGACGATATCGTCCTCCTTGCCACCTCCGCTTCGGTCGCCGCTGCCGCGGTCGCCACGGTGCCTGTCGGCGTGCCGGTGGTCTGCTTGGCAAACGGCGTGATCCCTGCCCTCGATGCAACGCGCAACGGATCGCTGTCGCACGGAGTTGTCGAGTTTGCAGTTCATTGCACCTCGCCCGGCGTCGCAACCCGCGCTCGCGACGGCTGGCTTACATTGCAACGCACCAGTCCCGGCCACGCCACCACGCGGCTGGCCGCGGCATTTGATCCGACGCGTCAACGCGTGCGCCTCACCGACAACATCGATGCCCACCGCCACGCCAAACTCATGCTCAACGCCAGCCTCGATCCTGTGGCCGCGGCCA
>CAYMWG010000441.1:0-2162 GCA_964393765.1 uncultured Phycisphaeraceae bacterium | reverse complement strand
ATGCCGCCAGCGTTCAATCTGAGCCAGAATCAAACTCTTCAATTGTTGTTCGTTGCTCCACCGCTTTCGCGGCAGTTTGGCTTCAAACTTGAGGTTTGACCTGTTTCCCGCGGTCACTTTCGTGCCGCGAGGGTCGACCAGTCCTTTCACCTTTGGAAGCGAAAGACCTGGCATCCCCGGCCGGCTAAAGCCGGGGACTAATACTGCTTCTCTCTGGAGCCGACCCTTTCGAGCCGACCCCAAACTTTTTAGGGTTGTGATACGAGAGAATGACAGCGGCCTGGCTGTGAACCCAGACCTACCGTTTGGATCGGTCAAAGCCGCCCCGGTAAGGGGCCCGGTGTATCACACCGGCGCTCTGACCGCACATTCTCGCGGATCACCCAACTGTCTTCACTTGTCAAGGATCGTGGGGCCAAACCCTCATCAGAGGGCGCGACACCCGGCCTGCGGGTTATCCGGAGGCGAGAGAGAGTGTAGTCAGCCCCTCCGGGCAGTCAAGGCTTGGGGAGAATCATCGCAGTTTTTCCCCCTGTACCCCACACCTGCTCCACGGGCGCAGTTTCGACCGATCAACCCGAACTCGTGGATTACCAATGCTTTAGCCCTCATCCCCTCCCTCATCTCGGTCCCCATCGGGCAACTCCGTTCGGGCCGCGACCGCCGCCCAGACCTCGCGCCTCCCAGCCCCGATCGCCTTCAACCCCGCCCGCACCGCGCGGCACGCCGCACGCATTGTCGCCCCCGTCGTCATCACATCGTCGATCACCACGATCACAGCATCTGGGGGAACAGACCGGCACGCGCCAAGCCGCGGCCGAATCAACCGTCCAACGTTCCCCGCGCGGTCGCTGGGCAGGACCGCCAACTGGGATGGCCCGTGCCGTCGAGCCAGCAGTTGCACGATCCGGGCATCTCCACCCAGGCCATCCCGCACGCCGCGGCAGATCGCCAGCGAGTGGTCCATGCCGCGGAAGAGCCGTCGCCGCCAACTCATGGGAACCGGGACCAGCATCACCGGCGGCCGCGGCGTCGGGAGTTGGGCGGCGACCTGCTCTCCAAGGAACAGCCCCAGGTCGCGCCCGAGCCTCCGCCAGCGCGAGAACTTGATCTGCCGGATCACATCCGCAAGCGGCGGCGTGTAGGTGCCGATCCGCACGACCCTCGCCCAAGGCGGGCGCTTGCCGGCGCACCTCAGGCATGTATCACTCGGGTCATGCGGGTCGTGCGAGTCGCCCGCCTCGAACCCAAGCCCACACTTGGGGCAATAGGCCGCGGCGGTATCCGGCACAAACGCGCACTCGGCCAACCGCTCGTCGAGACGCGGCAGCGTCATGTCCAGCCAGATGCGGCGCGTGTCGTCGAGCGCTTCTTGCAGCGCTGTCCGCCAGGTGCGTGCGAGTTCCGGGCCGCGGACGACCTCCGCCGCGTGGAGCGTGGCGGTTGGCGCCGGCGTCACCGGGCGCGGCGGCCAGACAAAGCGCGGGGGCTTTGCGATCGCGCTGCGATGTTCGCGCTGGTTCGTCACAGGAGCCAGTGTACCGCGCGGGGTGCTGGCCGTAGCCGCAAATCGCTTACCGCCAGCACGGAGTGCCAGCCCACCAAGAATCAGGCCGCGCCAACGGCCTTGCGGACAAAGTCGGCGCGCGCCTCGCGCCGCTCGCCCTGGTCCATGTCGTGCCCGATGACGCGCTGCAGATGCGCCGGCTGTGTCAGCAGGATGAGTTGGTTCACAGTCTGGATTTCGACATCGTTCACCAGCCCCGCGAGCACGCCCAGGCGTACATCGCTGAGCAGGACGATCGCTTCCTCGGGCGTGAGCAGCCGGGCCGCGCGAAGAAGCCCCAGCGACCGGAAGACCTTGTCCTCCAACATGCGGCGCCGCTTCTCCAGCAGGATGCGCCGCGAGGCGCGCTCGTACTGGATCACCTGCGGGATGATCTCGCGCTCGAACTCGTGCAGGATGATCGTCTCGGGCTTTCCGAGCGTCGTCTGATTGGAGATCTGGTAGAAATCGCCCGCGGCCTCCGACCCCTCGCCGTAGTAACCCCGCACTGCCAGACCCATGTCTCGCGTGGCGCGCCGAACCTTGTCCATCTCGCCCATGAGTTTGAGCGCGGGGAGATGGAGCATCACCGACACGCGTATGCCCGTGCCGACAT
>CAYMWG010000440.1:0-2163 GCA_964393765.1 uncultured Phycisphaeraceae bacterium | reverse complement strand
CCCTTGTCAACCCCCTCGGGCGTGCTCGGGAAACCCGGCGGGGTTGGGTCGTTGTCCGGGCCGCCGCGGGGGTCCACCGGTGCCCAGTCGAGCCGTGCGGCCCCGAGCAGCGTTCCGGTGGCGAACGCAAGGTCCACAAGCGAGATCTGGTAATCCGCCAGCGCCCGGATCTCCGAGCGCTGGGCGTCGGCGAGTTGGGCCGCGGCGTTCAGCACATCGGTGCTGGTCCGGTCGCCGACACCGAACTGGCGCTGCTCGGCGGCGAACGCCCGGCCCGAGGCGACGGCGTTCTGACGCGCGGCCATGATGCGCTGCCACGCGGCCTCCACGTTGTCGACCGCGGCGAGGACCTCCTGGCGGATCGCCTGATCGCGCGCGTCGCGCGTCGCCAGCCGCTGGAGACGGCCAAGGATCGCCTGCTCGATGCGCGACTTCGCGGCGACGTTGCCCAGCGGGATCTCGCCCGACAGGCCGACGGACCAACTCTCAAAGTTGTTGTCGATGAGTTGGTCGTTCGAGTCGCGGGCGGTTGCGCCCAGACCGCCGATGCTGTACTGGTAGTCGAGCAGGAAGTTCGGCAGGGCCTGGTTCTTGGCGAACTCGATCCCCGAAGAGTCGAGCGCGAGTTGGAGTTCGAGTTCGAGCATCTCCATGCGCGCTGAGACCGCCTGGTCGGCGAGCGCAGGGCCATCGAAGACGTAGCGCACCGGGTCGGGCGCGCTGGCGGGGACGATCATGGTCGTGGTGCGGAGTTCCAGCCCCGGCTGATTGATGATGCGCTTGAGCGTGCGCTGCTGCTGGAGCACAGCGTTCTCGGCGACGATGATTGCCTCGAGACGGTCGGCCAGACCCGCCTCGGCGCGGATGATCTCGATCTCAGCAACGTCCCCTGCATCCACGCGCCGCTTGGAGCGGTCGCGCTGCTCGACCGCGAGTTCGTACTGCTGCTGCGCGACATCGAGCGCACGCCGGGCCGCATCGAGGATCCAGTAGGATCGGTCGGCCTGCGCGAGTTGACGGATGACCTCGAGTTTGGTTCGTGCCTGGGTGATCTGGTCCTGGTACGCGGCGATGCGGATGGGGTAGGTGGTCGCGCGCCGCCCGGCGTTGCGCAGCAGCGGCTGGCTGATGGAGACCGTGAGGTCGGAGTTGTAAGCCGTGTTGAGCGTGAAGAACGGGTTGCTGGTCTCGGAACGCGATTCGAGCAGGTCAACGCTGACCCGGCCACCCGTGCGGAGCGGGATGTCCACGCCCGCGCCGATGAACGCCGAGTCCTGCTGGTTGTTAGCGGTCACGTCGAAGGTGGGGTCGTCGTTCTCGCGATAGCCCGCGCGTGGCCGGAAGACCGCCTCGAACCGCGCCTCCTCCTCGGTGACGCGTTCCGCCGCAACAACAGGGTCGATGAGCGCGACCCGGAGTTCGAGGTTGTTGGCGAGGGTTGCCGCGCGGACCTGCTCGAGGGTGAGGGAGACCTGCGCGAGGCCCTCGAATCGCTTGCTCGCGGCCTTGGCGAGCGCCGGCTCTTCCGCGGGCGGGGCCGGCGCGATGGCGCTCTCGGCGTTGAATCGCTCGATGGCCCTGAGCCGCTCCGGGGCGACCCGGCGTCCGTAATCCGAATCGATCGGCCCGAGCGGGTTTGAGCACGCGCCGAGCAGGCCCGCGACCACCGCAAAGCCACACCGCAGCAGTCGCCTGACCCCCGCGTCTCTGCTGATTCCTGACCTCTGAGTTCCAGTTTTACATTTCAAATTTCAAATCTCAAAGAGACTACCCTCCCCCCCCCACCTTACTCATGTCGCAGCGCAACGATCGGGTCCAGCCTTGCCGCCTTGATCGCGGGGAACATCCCAAACACCACGCCGATGAACACCGAGAACCCCACCGAGAGCAGCACCGCCCATGCCGGGACGCTCGCCTCCGGCAGCGGCGAGCCGGGCCAGATGCGCACGATGAGTACGAGGCCCTGACCGATCCCCCAGCCCACAGCCGCGCCCATCAGGCACAGCACGATCGACTCCACGAGGAACTGCATGAGGATGACGATGGGCCGCGCGCCGACCGCCTTGCGCAGCCCGATCTCGCGCGTCCGCTCCGTCACCGACACCAGCATGATGTTCATAATGCCGATGCCGCCGACGACCAGGGAGATGGAAACGATTGCGC
>CAYMWG010000439.1:0-2193 GCA_964393765.1 uncultured Phycisphaeraceae bacterium | reverse complement strand
CATCGAGCGCTTCCGGGAGGACTGGCGCGGGTACATGCTCCGCCAGCATGTGAAGGCGGGGATGACGGGGTGGGCGCAGGTGAACGGGCACCGCGGGCAGACATCGCTGAAGAAGCGCCTGCAGTACGACCTGTTCTATGTGAAGAACTGGTCGGTGGGGTTTGACATCAAGATCCTGTGGCTGACGGTGTTCAGGGGGTTTGTGCACAGGAATGCACATTGAGAGTTGGCCTGCGGGTATGCTGGCTGGATGGTCACAATGACACCGCAAAGCCAGCCGCTAATCTGCACGGAGTGCGGCTGGCCGAAGGTTGTTCGCAAACCGTCGTGGCGGGCACGGCCGTGGGTGCTTGCGGTGCTGCTTACGCTGGGGCTTCTGGTCTACGCCGCGACGACCTTGCGCGGGGTGATTGGTTCATCCGGTTCGGAGATGCCTCGCTTCGTAGAGCCGGGAGTTTCGGCGGCCGATGCCGCTTCCGTGCTTGCGGATACGACCGAGCAGGGTGTGCAGAAAGCAGAGAAGTTTGTCAGGTCGATTCTTGAGGCCAGCGAGCTCGACCCTCGCTTGTTGACGGTGGGGCCGTCGATCATTCATGCGGCGTTCGGACCAGCGGCTGCGCCCGTTGAAGAGACCTGGTCCTTCGGATGGCCCGCGGCATGGCTGACGGGCAAGTCCACGATCGTGTATGACGATGCAATGAATCGCGTCGGTCCAAAGGTCGCAATGACCGACCATCGTCGTCCACTGCTGAGAAAGTACCAGGATGTGCCCGATCCGATACGAGCTCCGCCACGGCGGTTGGTGGAGATGTGGGGCCTTGACGTCGTGATCTCGCCGGCGCCCGAAGCCACGAACGGAGTGCTGCATCGATGGCATGTGCGGCTGGCGGGGTTGTCGCTTACGCTGGCTGTTTGCGTTGGGGTGGGGACCGCTGCGGGAGCAATGGCCCGTCGGCGCCTTCGTGAGAAGGACGACCAACGACGCGTAGTTCGAGTTCGGGTCTCCGCTGTCCTGGGATGCATGGGAGCGTGTTTGTTCCTCGCAATGATGAGTTCCGAGGCCCGATCGCAGTTGGGTGCTCCGCGCTGGGTCCGGCAGACTCAGCAGGGTCTCTCGCCGGCACCGATCTACTGGCTTTGTGCGCCGTGCGTCGACCTTGGTCTGACGAGCGAGAACATCGAACGGCTGCTCGCTCAGCCCGGTGGGCCGAAGCAGGTTCTCGCGAGGCTCCTTGAGGTCGCGCCTATCGAGGGACCGCCCGACAGTGCATTCCTGGGTCTTGCGATGTATCCGACTGCGTGGCTGAAACCGCAAACCGTGACCACCACAAGTTGGCGTGTTGATGTTGGGTTGCCGATCGGCTCATACGGCTCCTTCCAGTTCACTGCCCATCCGCTTGCGGGGGAGTCCGATCCATTTGTGACAGCGCCGGCCTTTGTGACGATGTGGCGCTTCGGGAGCTTCAACGTGCGCCAGGATCGAAGGGAGCTGCCATCGCGTTCACTTGGGATTGGAGTCGAGTCGATTGCGGTGATTGGGCTGGCGATCTGGGGGATCGTGATTATCTATCGGCGTGCATTGGCTGTGCGCCCGGCGATGCGCAAGAGAAAGGGTCTCTGCCCGCGATGTGCGTATCCGCTGCAAGCGGAACGAGGTTCGGCAAGCGCTGGGGAAGCGTCGTAAGATGCGGGGTGAGTCATCGCTACGAAGTCATTGTGATAGGCGGCGGGCACGCGGGCGTTGAGGCCGCGTGGGCCGCTGCGAACCTGCTGCCGGGCCAAGGCACGGTGGCGCTGGTCACGCTGGACCCGTCGAAGATCGGCGTCATGTCGTGCAACCCCGCGATCGGCGGCTTGGCCAAGGGTCAGATCGTTCGTGAGATCGATGCGCTCGGCGGGCTGATGGGGCTGGCGACGGACTCGACGGGGATCCAGTTCAAGGTCCTCAACACCAGCAAGGGCGCGGCGGTGCACGGGCCGCGAGCGCAGTGCGACAAGCACGCGTACGCGGAGGGGGTGCAGGCGATGGTCGCGTCGCGCCCGGAGATCGAGGTCATCGCGGGGAGTGTCGAGCGGATCGTGGTCGAGGGGGGACGGGTGACGGGGGTCGCTGTCAAATGCGATAACAGCAAAGCAGCAAAGCAGCAAAGCAGCAAATAGGAGGGCGGGGGGAAGCATCTGATGCTTTCCGCG
>CAYMWG010000438.1:0-2204 GCA_964393765.1 uncultured Phycisphaeraceae bacterium | reverse complement strand
GGCGGGCACGAGTCTGGAGCAACTCGAGAAGCGGGCCATCCGCGAGACGCTCCGCCTGACCGCGGGCAACCGCGAGAAGGCCGCGCAGTTGCTGGGCATCGGCGAGCGGACGCTGTACCGCAAACTCAAGGAATACGGGCTGCGGTGAGTGATGCACGAAAGGGTGCTGATGCGAGCGGAGCAGCGCGCGGGCTCAACATGGGCACGGTACGGCGAGTTCATATTTCCCGCGGTCGTGTTCGCGCTGGCGATGCTGTTCCACGGCGCGGACCTCGGGAAGTATCTTGATGATTGGATGCTGTGTCGGCGGGACTTTCAGACGCTGGAGGTCCAGCGCCTCACCGACCTCAACCATCCCGGCTTCTACCGGCCCTTGTCGAGGATCGTCTCCCCCATCGTCCAGACGGTCCTGTGGGAATACGACCGACTTATCCATCTGCTCCTCATCGCGGCCCACGCGGCCAATGCGTTGCTGGTCTGGCGGCTGCTTGTGGCGGTTGGGTGCGAGCGCAGAACCGCCATTGCCGGGGCGATGTTCTTCGCCCTCTACCCTGTGCCGTACGAGGCGATGTTCTGGTCCTCGATCATCGCGACGAACCTGGCCACGGCCGGCTTTACATTGATGGCGCTGGTGCAGGTGTGGATCGCCAGGCGCGCAAGCAAGCCGTGGGATTGGTGGGCGGTGCCGCTCATGGCCGCGCTCGCGTTCGCGACGTGCTGCCTGAACGAGCAGCCGGCGATGGGCATTCTTGCGTTGCCGGCGCTCTCGCTCGCCGTCTCCTCGCAAACCCGCGGCGCGTCGCGGGTCCGTCGCTGGACCACGGCGATCGTCCCCGGCTTTGTGAGCGGGCTGGCGGTGCTTTTGTACCTGTGGCTGCTCGTCAGCACGGCCCCGGCAGGGGAGCGCGCAAGCGCGGGGCAGTGGACGCCGCGCGAGGAACTCGCTGGCAAAGCGCTCCGGCTCGTTCACCGGGTCGTTGATCAGGCGATCATGAGCGACTTCGTCCCGGCCGCGCTCTCGATGGGATGGAGATCGCTGCGCGAGTCTCCGTGGTTGAGCATCGCGTTCGCGGTCGCGTTGATCTTCGCGGCCGTCCTGTTCGTGCGCTGGTGGATGCGCGACCAGCCGACCCAACGCGACCAAGCGCCCTTCCCAAACGATCGACCCGCGTTCACGGCCGTTTACCCACACCCGACATGGGCCTGGCAGCTCTGGCTCGCCATGTTCGGCCTGGGTGTCTTCTTCCTGGCATTCGTGCCCGCGCTGGTCGTGTCGGTGTACACCGCGGATTCACGGATGTTCTATTCCGCCTCGCTCGGTCTGGTCGCGATCGGCACCGCGTGCGCCGACCGCGCGGGCGCATCAAGCCGTCCCCGTTTGCGGGCCGCAGGCGCGGGCGTGGTCGTGACGATCTCCATTGTCTTCGCCCTCATGCTTGTCGGCCTGCAACGCTCCTACCGCGAGCGGGCCGCTTGGGAGTCGCGACAGGCCGCGGCCTTGCTCGCGATGATTCCCGATCCGCCCGAGCGAGCGGTGTTCGTGGTGATGTCCGCCCCGCTCGCTACGCGCACGCTCCCGCCGACACACTCGCGTGAGTTCGATACCGCCGTCATCGCCATCTGGGAGAACCCATGGTGCCTGAACTGGTTCGTGCGCTGGCACTACCGCCGGCCCGACCTTCGCGCACTGCCCAGCCTCGGCTGGCCAGGCCCAGCGGTGGTCGACATCACTCCCGGCGGGCTGCGCACCACGCGCAACCCTTGGAACCCCGGTGCCTGGCGCGCCGACGTTGTCGCGGAGGGCGGGCACCGTGTTGCCTGGCGACTGCTCATCCCCATCCTCATTGAGGACGACGGCCGACTGAGCATCGTCACGCGGATCATCGTGCGCGACGGGCGTTCTGGCGACGAACTGTTCCGCATCGAGCCGCCGCTGGTGAAGGCCATGCGGGACGCGAGCGAGCAAGCCGCCCAGCGCATCGGCGAACGCGAGTTTGTGTTCGAGCGACCTACCTCTTCATCGCCCGCACCCACCCCAGCACCATGAGCACCGGGCCGCTGAGGATGCCCATCACGATGAACCCGCCCAGCGCGCCGGCCGCCGCGCCCAGCGCCCCTTCCGGCCAGAAGGCAAAGCCGATCCCCGCGCCCACGAGCGCGCCGACCACCACGCACGCGCCCTGGAAGATGTAGTCGAACCTGCG
>CAYMWG010000437.1:0-2207 GCA_964393765.1 uncultured Phycisphaeraceae bacterium | reverse complement strand
CCGGCGAGTTCGTCATCGGCGTGCCGGGCGTGAACAACGGCACCATCATCGTCATCTCGCCCGACACGCTCATCTTCGAGGCCGGGTGGACCTACACGGCCGGCTCGAGCCTCACCGGCCCGGGGCGCATCGTGTTCGCGGGGGGAACCCACTCGATGGCCCGCAGCGATGCCCTCGACTTTGACGGCAACATCGAGATCCTCTCGGGCGCAACCGTCAGCATCACCGCCGCCGACCCGGGCTTTGCCGGTCGCATCGCCGGCACGCTCACCCTCGCCGGCACGCTCACGGGAACCACCGCCGATGCCGGCTCGTTCACCATCGGCACGCTCCTCATGACCGGCGGCACGATCTCCGGCGCGGTCGATGTCAGCATCACCGATCTTCTCGACTGGTCCGCGGGCACGATGAGCGGATCTGGGACCACCACCGTCACCGCCGCGGCGGGCCTCACCCTGGGCGACACGCTCGGCCAGGCACGCCTGCTGGCGCGGACGCTGCTCAGCCAGTCCGCCACGGCAACGTGGACCCAGGACAACCTCGACTTTGACAACGGCACCTTCATCAACGCGCTGGGCGCGGTCCTCACCGTCACCGGCAACGTCGTTGCCAACGGCCTTGGCGGAACGAACCTGTTTGACAACGACGGCACGCTCAACATCAACAACGGCGGCTCGCTGACCTTCGTCAACGTGGTGTTCGACAACGGCGGCAACACCGTCCACATCAACGATGGCGAACTCTCAGTCGGCGGCGGCGGGGCCACCACCGGCCTCATCGAGGTCGCCGGCACCGGCACGCTCCGCTTCACCGGCTCGTACTCGTACATGCCCGGGTCGAGCCTCACCGGCTCGGGCTCGCTGCTGTTCGAGGGCGGGAGTCATAGTTTCCCCGAGGGGACGCTCGACTTCGACGGCATGGTCGACTTCGGCTCGGGCGACTTCACCATCAACTCGCCGGGCATCACCATGCTCACCGTGGGCAGCGCCACCATCACCGTCAATGCCAACCTCAACCTCACCAGCCTCACCATCACCGGCGGGCAGGTGCTCGGCTCGGGCAGCATCACCATCACCGGCTCCTTCGCCTGGAGCGGCGGTCGCATGGGCGGCACCGGCCAGACCACCGTCACGACAGGGGCAAGCCTCCAGATCATCGGCAGCGCGGACAAGACGCTGGCACGGTCGCTCACCAGCAACACCGCCAATGCCCTGTGGTCCGGCGGCGCGATCGTCATGGAAGAAGGGGGCGCGTTCACCAACAGCGTCGGCGCGATTCTCACCATCGATGCGTCGGGGGGCCCACTCACCGTCTACTCAACCGGCCCCGCGCCCGGCTCGTTCAACAACCTCGGGGTTCTCAATAAGATTGGATCCGGCACCGCGACCATCTCAGACCGCCCGCCGTCATCCGTCGACACCATCTTCAGCAGCAGCGGCAGCGTCCACATCCTGAGCGGCACGCTCCAGGCCCTCGGCCCCGTCACGCAACTCGTCGGCGGCACGCTCACCGCCGGCACATGGACCATCGCCGACAACGCCGCACTGGCCCTGAGCATGGGCGTGAGCATCACCGCCATCGGCAGCAGCGCGAGCGTCTCGCTCACCGGGCCCGCCTCCGTGCTCGCCAACATCGGCTCCCTCGCCTCCAACGCCGGCACCCTCAACCTCCTCGGCGGCAAGACGCTGGCGATCAACCCCGGCGGGGGTGGTGGCGGCACCTTTACCAACTCGGGCGCGATCCTGCTCACCCCCGGCTCGCACCTCGACATCACCGGCTCGCTGGCGCTGCTCACCGGCAGCACGCTCAGCGTCCAGATCGCCGGCACCGGCCTTGCGCAGTTCGGCCGCATCACCGCGACCGGGTCCGCAGCGCTGAGCGGCAGCGCCACGCTCACCCTCATCGGCGGCTACATCCCCGTCCGCAACGACACGTTCAGGTTCATCGCATCCGCCGGCACCACCGGGGCCTTCACCGCGGCCTCCCTCCCCGCCGTGCCCGGGCCCACCCTCAAGGTCGCCCTCGCCCCCGATGCCGGCGGGATGCGCCTCATCGTCACACACCGCGCCGACTGGAACAACGACCTGGCCGTCAACGTCCCCGATATCTTCGCCTTCCTCTCCTCCTGGTTCGCCGGACAGGGTGACTTCGACGGGGCCAACGGCAACACCGTCCCCGATATCTTCGCCTTCCTCTCCGCATGGTTC
>CAYMWG010000436.1:0-2209 GCA_964393765.1 uncultured Phycisphaeraceae bacterium | reverse complement strand
GGGTGGGGGTGGGGTCGTCACGGTGCCCACTTGGGCTTTGGAACCCTGAGATTCTCAGGTCCCGGCGTCAAGCGGGCGCTCCGCATGTCCGATAGCGCACTGCAACGGCATTCGCAGGGAGGCTTTACTTGCAGACGGGCAGCAGCCACATCCTGATCGAGGTCTCGCCCTTGCGTCTCGAAGTCGCGCTCGTGCGATCTCGGCGCATTGTGAGCGCCGCGGCACACACCCTCACACCCGGCGAGCCTGGTAGGCAAGTCGCGGCTTGGCTCGCCGACCTGCGCGCTCCCCTGGCGAGCATTCTGAGCGACCTCGCGTGCAAGGGATGCTCCGCGACAGTTATCTATTCCTCCGCCTCGACACCCGTTGCCGTCACATCCGCGCCGTGTACGCTTGGCGCTGCCGAAGCAGAGGAGGCCTCCCGCCTCGCCCTTGCCGGCGTTGCCGACTTTCCACTCGACGATGCCCCGCACCAGATCGTCCGGCTCCTCAGCGATGTTCCCGCGAAGGCGCGGGGTCCGGTGCCCGCGGCGCGTCAGAACCACGCCCTCGCCGCAGCGGAGCAGGCATCGGCGCTTGACGCAATTGCTCAATGGGTCCAGGACGCCGGTCTTGTGTTTGCTGGAGCGGTGCCCGCTGGCGCAGTGGCAATGCGCGGTGCTGCCTTGGCGGCATGGGGCTGCGGCCGCCGGGCCGGCGATCGCGCTGCCGCGCTTTGGATCGGCGAGCAGGGGTCCGCGCTGGCGTGCGTGACGGAGGGCGCTGTGCGGTTCGTCCGTCCTGTTGGTGTGGGCCTCGAATCGCTTGTGGATGCTCTCTGCCGGCCTCTGCGCGGACGCGATGACGGAGCGCAGGAACTCACGCTTGACCGCGATGCTGCCCGCGCGCTCCTTCGGGCGGTGGGCGTGCCCGCGCCGGATGCTGCGCTGCCCGGGTATCCCGGCTTTACCGGAGCATCGCTCCTCCCCGTCATGCAGCCCGCGCTGCAGCGTTTGACGATCGAGACCAAACAGTCCCTGCGGTTCGGCCTTACCGAGGCCGAGCGAGGGAACGTTCAGTTCGTCCTTGTCGGCATCGGCGCGGAGGTGCCCGGCCTCGGGGAATGGGTTGCACGCCAGTGCGGTCTGACACTGAGCCAGAGCGATGCGCCAGCGCACTCCATCGCGCATTCGGCGCGAGGCAGCGCGGCGATCATCGCGCTGAGCGAGGATGCCGGAGCCCTCCCCATGCTCGTGCCCGCGCGACAGGCGCGCCGGGCGATGCTGGGGCGTGCCCGCGCTGCGCTTGTTGCGGGGGTCGTTGTCGCGGGCGCGTGGCTCGGCACGCAGTGGTACTCCGCCCGAGCCGACCTGGCCGAGCAGCAGACCCGCCTTCTCACCCTCGAGACTGCCGTCCTGAATGGCGAAGCGATCTCGCGTGTGCGTGAGGGGACGCTCGCTGCCCGGAAGGCGCTGAGCGATGTGCGAGCCCGAGCCGCCGCGACGCGCGGCTCGGGGATCAGCGCAGCGGGACTTCTCGAGGCAATCGCGCTCGCGACCCCGCCCGATGTCCGCATCAGTGCAATCGAGTTCACAAAGGACAAAGACCGGCTCATGTGCCGCGTTGCCGGATCCGTTGCGCTGGGCGAGTCAACCGACCCGACCGGCGCGATCACCGATATGGCCGATGCGATGAAGTCAACCCCGATTGTCAGGTCGGCGCGCCTCGGCGCAATCCAGCGAACACGCATCGAGGGCGCGCAGGCGCACGCGTTCGACCTGCTCGTCGAACTCGTGGCATTGCCCGCGGACCTTGCGGAAGGGGCGGGCGACCCTGCGCTCGTCTCGGGTTCTTCACAGTCGGAGGACGTGCCATGAGTCTGCCCAAGGATCGCGGCATCGCAGCCGATGTGACGATCGGCCTGCTCGCGTGCGGTGGGGCCTTTCTTTTCCTTGTCAGCCCGCTCCAGCAAAGGGCGGCCGATGCGAGGACCAGGGCCGATGCGCTCACGTCCCAGGGGTACGCGCCGCAGGGCCCGGGCCTCGATGCGCCGAGCGAGGCCGACTTGCGCGCTGTCGCCCTAGAGGTTGCGCGGGCCGCACGCGAACTCGGTGCCGAGGGGGACAACGCGATGAACGAGGTTGCGATGCTCCGCTCCCTCACACAACTCGCAAAGAAACACGATTTGGTGGTCGATCAACTCCAGCCCGATATGCAGCCGGAAGAGAAG
>CAYMWG010000435.1:0-2221 GCA_964393765.1 uncultured Phycisphaeraceae bacterium | reverse complement strand
CTGTAAGCCCCGATGGCTCGCCCCCATCCGTTCCTGCGGCGAGCGAGCCTGCGCCGCCGGAGGCGACGCCCGCTTCACCCGCCGCAAGCCCACCCGCGGACCCTGCGGCCGCGCCGACCGTTCGGCGCATGTGGGGGATCGCGCTCCTCCTGCATCGCGCCTCGCACCCGGGATTGGACCAGGGCGGCAAGCCACTGGCTCGGACATGGCCGCGGCTGTTTGGCGAGGGCAACTGGCCGCGATATTTCGCCATTGCGCTGGTTATCGCCGAACTCGGCGGCGGCTTGCTCGTCGCACTGGGATTGATGACGCGGCTCGGTGCGCTCGTCCTTGTCGGGACAATGCTCGGAGCGATCTGGCTCGATCAGATCGGCCCGGCGATCCAAGCCGGGCGCACGGTGCTGCTGGTCCTGCCGGACCACGACATTTGGGACGTCGCGGCGTGGCGGCCGCTGCTCTGGCAGTTGACGCTGCTCGCGTGCGCAGGCGCGCTTGGGCTGCTGGGTGCCGGCGCTCCATCGCTGGATCGGGCGTTCGGGTGGAGGCGGGGCCGGGGGGACAACGATGAACTTTGAGGGCACGACCGCCCCGATTGTGCCGGCCCGCGGGCGTGCGCTCGGCGCGGCGGCCTCGCTGCTCGCCTCGGTGGCGGTCCACGGCGCGTTCGCGCTCGGCGCGGCCGGTGTGGCCTGGCAGATCGCAAGCGAGCCGACCGCCCCGCCCTCGCGCGCGGTTTTGATCCGGTTCGAGGATGTCGCCGCGGCTGAAGGAATCGAGACCGTGGCCGCGGTTGGTGAGCCGCTGCCAGCACCCGTGCCGCCTCTGTTGGAGACGCAAGCCTTACCGCAACCTGCTGGACAAGCGCCGGAACCGAGCCGCCCCACCGAACCCGAGACCCAGCCCGTGCGCGAGCGGATCGCGATGGAACTCCCGCCGAGCATTCTCAGCGCTGCGCCTGCGTTGGCAGCCACGCGGCCCGCGCCATCGGATGTGCCGGCGCGCGCTGCGAACAGCCAAGGCGATCACGCCGACCTCTCGGGCGCAGGCGGCGTGCGCTTCGCGGGGCTGGGCGCCTCCAACGCGCGCAGCGTGGTGTACGTTGTTGATGCGTCCGGTCCAATGGTCACCTCGCTCCCGCGCGTGATCGAGGAACTCCGCCGGAGCATCGAGCAACTCTCACCGGCTCAGAAGTTTGATGTAGTGCTCTTCCGCAGCACGGAAAGCGGGGGCGGCGCCGAGGTTTTCTCGCCGGTTCTGATGCGGGCCACGCCCAGCGCCAAGCGGCGACTGGTCGAGTGGTTATCTCAGGTGTCGCCCACCGGGGCGAGCCACCCGCTCGCCGGGCTTGAGGCCGCGCTCGCGCTCCGGCCCGATGCCGTGTTCCTGCTCTCTCGCGCGATCGCCCGCTCCGGCGGCGGCGTGTGGCAGGCGGGGATGGAGCAGACGCTTGCACGGCTGGAGGAGTTGAACCCGCCGGTTCCCGAATCGGGCCGGCGGGCAACGCTCATCCAGACGATCCAGTTCCTCGAGGACGACCCGACGGGAATCATGCAGGCCATCGGCGCGCGGCACGGCGAGGGAGCGGGCTACCGCGTCATCCGCCGGAGCGAGGACATCGCCGGGCAGGTGCGGTAGTCGTGTGCCGTCGGCGCGCGATCTCGTTGTGCGTGGCCGCGATCCTGCTGGGCGGGTCGCTCGCGCATGCGGGCGAGAGGCCCGTGCGGGACGAAACGGTTGCGCAACTCGCGGCGCGGCTGACCGAGACCTACGCAGGGATGGACGGTGCAACGGATGACGCGCGGGAGGTCCTCGACGCGCAGGCGGAGTCGATCCGCGCGCGACTGCTCGCGGCAGGCCCGGATGACGATCGCGCGGCGACGTGGCTTCTCGATTCCGCAGCGCATGTTCTCGCGCAACTCTCGCGCACAGGCGATGACGCGTCGGTCCTGCTGGGCATCCCGACGCGGAAGCAACGAGACCACGTCGCGTTGTGCGCGGACCGCGCAATGGGCCTCATCACCCGTGCGTCGGGCGCGGCGGCGAGCGCGATCCCGCGCCTCGAGGCCCGGTTGTTCGAGCCCGGCTTGACGCCCCAGCGGGCACGCGAGGTGGAAGTTGAGATCGAGCCGCTGCTGTCGCGCCTCGTGGATGTCGAAGTCGCCCAGAGACTGCCGGCAATGCGCCTGCGCGCGAGTGTTCTGGTTGCGGCGCAGGGTGGGGG
>CAYMWG010000434.1:0-2229 GCA_964393765.1 uncultured Phycisphaeraceae bacterium | reverse complement strand
GTGGGAACGGGATGGTCGGGGGCGGAGGGGGCGGTGGCCGGTCCGTCGTTGAGGCGATCGTCGCGATCGAGGGGCGCGAGCCCGAGCGCTTTGCGCAGAGCAAGCCGTTCGAGGAACTCACCTCGATCGACCCGCAGCCCCGCCTGACGCTCGAGTACCCCGGCTGCCCGGTGGCGTGTCGGCTCGCGGACCTGTTCTGCCCGATCGGCCGCGGCCAGCGCGGGCTGATCGTCTCGCCGCCCAAGGCGGGCAAGACGATCCTCCTCAAGGACATCGCGACTTCGATCCTGAAGAATCACCCGGACATCGAGATGATCCTGCTGCTCGTCGATGAGCGGCCCGAGGAGGTGACGGACTTCAAGCGCACCTTTGCGAACTTCAATCCGCCGGGCGGGCGGCCGCGGGCGGTGGTGATCGCCTCGAGCAACGATCACGATGCGGATCGGCACGTTGCGGTGTCGCTGCTGACGATGGAGCGCGCCAAGCGCATGTGCGAGGCGGGGAAGCACGTCGTGGTGATGCTCGACTCGCTGACGCGCCTCGGCCGGGCGTTCAACCGCTCGCGCAAGTACGCAACTTCGGGCCGCACCATGACCGGCGGACTCGATGCCAAGGCGATGGAAGTGCCCAAGCAGATCTTCGGCTCGGCCCGCAACACCGAGGAATCCGGCTCGCTGACGATGATCGCCACCTGCCTCATCGACACCGGCAGCGCCATGGACCAGGTGATCTTCGAGGAGTTCAAGGGCACCGGCAACATGGAACTTGTCCTCGACCGCAAGATCGCGGAGCGCCGGCTTTTCCCGGCGATCAATCTTTCGGGGAGCGGCACCCGCAAGGAGCACCTGCTCATGTCCGAGCAGGAACTCAAGACCATGACCGCCCTGCGCAGGCGGCTGATGTCCATGCCCCCGCATGTGCAGATCGAGCAGTTGCTCGCCGCGATGACGCGGTTCCCCACCAACACTGCCCTGGTGGGCAGCGCTGCGGGGTGAGCCGGCGTCGTGCCCGGGCGATGGCGGCGGTTTCGCCGCGGCCGGGCCGAGAATTGAGCAAAGCCGAAGTCGTGGCGTCGGCGGTCTTTGCGCCGGCTTGATATGAATTTGGTCGTTCCCGGGCTTGCGTCGGGCCGGCCGGTCACTATGCTGTCCGCTCCGCGGGACAGGAGAGAGAGACCCTTCCCGACAATCCGGTTGTTCAAGGACGGCGCTGATCCGCGCCGCTCGATGATGTCTCGCCCGGCGGATGCCCGGGCGGAGCGTCTGTCGCGCGGTCGGGCACGCCAGAGGCACCATTCGTTTCACCGCGCACACACACAAGGAGAAAGAGATGAAGAGGACGACGATTGCAGCACTGGCGATTTCCGCCGCGACGGGCCTTGCGGGGACGGCGAATGCCGACCTGCTGGCCTACTGGAACTTCCCCGACTTCACGGCTAACAGCAACAGCGGGCAACTCGGCGTGCTCAACACAATCGCGCCGTCTGCGGGTGCCGGCACGCTGAGCATCGGCGGCACGCCGACAATGGCCTTCAACTCGTCCACGACTCCGCCGGCGAATGGCACCGTGGGCGCGTTCGCCGGCACCACGGTGAACGGGATCCTCGGTGAGGTCAACTCAGGCGCGCTCACGGTCGTCGGCAACACCGGGGGCGTTGGCACCGTGTCGACCAACGGCGGCTGGGTCCAGTGCGCCATCGATATGACGGGTTACGAGAACCTGATGGTCTCGTTCGCCACCCGCGGCACGAGCACCGGCCACCGGAGCGGGCAGCTCTCCTACTCCATTGATGGCACATCGTTCACCAACTTTGACGTGACGTGGGATGGCGGCTCATCGACCAGTTTCTTCGCCGTCACGCGCGACCTGTCGTCGGTCAGCACGATCGACAACGATTCGAGCGTGTTCATCCGCCTCACTCTCGACGGCGCGACGGGCGCTTCGGGCAACAACCGCCTCGACAACATCCAGTTCAACGCCTCCTTGGTCCCGGCTCCTGGGGCGCTGGCGCTGCTGGGCCTGGGCGGGCTGGTCGCCACCCGTCGCCGGCGTGCGTGAGTCGGATCGACACCTGGCTGAATGATTCAACCGTTCACGGACAAGGGCCCGTGCCGAAAGGCGCGGGCTTTTCTTGTGCGCGAGGCGAAGCCCTCTCCCCCGCCGGGCGGGGGGCAACGGGGGAGATGTCGGCGCAGCCAAGTACCAGGCCCTCTCCCCCGTCCCCGACGG
>CAYMWG010000433.1:0-2230 GCA_964393765.1 uncultured Phycisphaeraceae bacterium | reverse complement strand
AAGGAGGCCGCGCTATGGCCGGCGCTGCGGCACGGGGGCCGGGCCGGGCGCGCCTCCGCCGATCCCAGGTGTGGCCATTGCGGGCGCGCCGCTGTTCCTGGCGATCGATGGCAAGCAGCACGGGCCGTTCGAGCTCCCGCTGGTGGTGGGCAAGGCGCGATCGGGGGAGTTGAGTCCCGAGACGCTGGTGTGGCGCTCGGGCATGAACGAGTGGACGGCGGCGAAGGATGTGCCGGAGTTGGCGGGTGCGTTTGGTGGTGGAGATGGGCCGCCGCCGATGCCGCGCTAGAGCGCGGAGAACAGCAAAGCAGCAAAACAGCAAAGCAGGAAATTAAAGGCAGGAGTGATCGGTGCGGACCTTGCGTCGCGCGTCGCTCCGGCATTGCAAAGCGGGAGCCGAGGGAAGTTGGCAACGTACGGCAAGACCGAATCGGCTGAGCAGGTGCAAAAGGCCGTCGACCCGCGCCGGTACCCGTGCGAGAACTGCGGGGCCAAGATCGAGTTCGCGCCGGGACAGATGGCGCTGAAGTGCCCGTACTGCGCGCACCTGAACGAGATCGACGACGCTGGCGGCTTCGAGGCGGTCGAGGAACTGTGCTTCCATACGACGCTCGCTGAGATGCAGGCCGCGGCGGCAAAGACGGAGGCGGCGACGCTCAAGTGCTCCTCGTGCGCGGCGGAGATCGTCAAGCCCGCGAACGTGACGAGTCTCGCGTGCCCCTTCTGCGCCAGCAACATCGTCGCATCGGGCTCGACGGCGACGCTGATCCGGCCCAACGCGGTCCTGCCGTTCCATGTGCCCCGGCAGAAGGCGGTCGACTCGTTCCGCGCGTGGCTGAAGAGCCGATGGTTTGCGCCCACAGAGCTGACGCGCGCGGGCAGGCTCGATGCGGCGATGAACGGGGCGTATGTGCCAGCGTGGACGTACGACACGCACGCGACGACGGGCTACGACGGCCAGCGCGGCGACGCGTACTACGTCACCGTGGGCTCGGGCAAGAACCGGCACACGGTGCGGAGGGTGCGGTGGTCCCGGCGCGCGGGGACGGTCGAGAACACGTTTGATGATGTGCTCGTGATCGCCGGACGCACGCTCGCTCCGGAACGAATGGACGGCCTTGCGCCGTGGGACCTGAAGGCGGTGGTGCCGTACTCGGACGATTATCTCGCGGGCTTCCACGCCGAGTGCTACCAGATCGATCTTTCGCAGGGGTTCGAGGCCGCGAAGGACATCATGCGCGGTGTCATCGAGGGCACGATCCGGGGGGACATCGGCGGTGATGAGCAGCGCATCAACCGGATGAGCAGCCGCTACGACCGGCTGACGTACAAGCACCTGCTGCTGCCGGTGTGGGTGAGCGCGTACCGGTATCAGAACAAGGTGTTCCAGTTTTTGGTGAACGCGCGGACGGGCGAGGTGCAGGGCGAAAGGCCGTACAGTTGGATCAAGATCACGCTGTTCACGGTGATGTGTCTCGTGATCGCGGGGATCATCTATGCGGTGGTGATGGTGGTGAAGAAGTAGCGAGTCGGGTTCCCGGAGCCCGACTTCCCTCCAACAATTGCCCGCATGAGTGAGGCCTTTACCGAGATTTGCAAAGCCGCAGCGCTGCTCCGGGAGGGGCGGCTGGTGGCGTTCCCGACGGAAACGGTGTACGGCCTTGGCGCGGATGCGTTCAACGAGCGCGCGGTGCGCGCGGTGTACGAGGTGAAGGGTCGGCCGCCGATCAACCCGCTGATCGTGCATGTGAGCGGGCCGGAGATGGCGCGCCGGGTTGTGGCGCCGGGGGGGTGGACCGAGGAGGCGGAGGCGCTCTCTCGGGCGTTCTGGCCGGGGCCGCTGTCGATCATTTTGCCAAAGCGGGTTGGGGAGGGGGCCGACGGGCGGGTGCTGCCGGAGATGGTGACGGCGGGCGGGACGAATGTTGCGGTGCGGTGCCCGGACCATCCGATCGCGCTGGCGCTGATTGACGCCTTGGGCTCGCCCTTGGTCGGCCCGAGCGCGAACGTCTCGGGTCACGTATCGCCGACCACCGCGGCCCATGTTCTCGCGGACTTTGGCTCGCGTGTCATGGTGCTGGATGGAGGGGCGTGCCGCGCAGGAATCGAGAGCACGGTGGTGTCGCTGCGCGCTGGTGAGCCGGCGCGGGTGCTGCGACAAGGTGTCGTCACGCCGGGTCAGATCGCCGCGGCCTTGGGCGAGCCGATGCCTCCGCAGTCGGAGACCCCC
>CAYMWG010000432.1:0-2244 GCA_964393765.1 uncultured Phycisphaeraceae bacterium | reverse complement strand
ACTGCTCGGGCGGCGCGGGGGGAACCGGCGGCATCACTGTGCAGGACATCTTCGCCTTCCTTTCCGCCTGGTTCGCACAGGACCCACGAGCAGACTTCGATGGTGTCGGCGGCATCGCAGTACCAGATATCTTCGCGTTCCTGAGCGCGTGGTTCGCGGGTTGCTGGTGAACTGCTGACCGCTACCTCATCGGAGTGAAACGTCGCGACAAGCGATTCCATGACCTTTCCTGGAATGGTCGGCTTGTAAGCACCTTTGGGCATTACCATGCCGCATGGCCGATCGCGCGGGGGATACTCCGAGGGTCATACATGTCGAGCAGGCTCAATCTCGTGACGACAACAACTCCTGCGGTGGCGTGCGCGATGCTCATGTCGCATGCCGCGGGCTCCGACCCCCGCCCCCGGCTTGCGTGGGGGAGTCAGTAGGCCGAGCAGGTGACCGCTACACGTTGAAAGCAAAACGTAGCGGCCATGCCGCCCTTCATGATCGTGTTGCGAACATCACCAGAACGATGATCACCGCAACCGCCAGCACCGCGATGCACGCCAACTGAATGGCGATCAACCGTGTCAACCTTGACATCGCCTTCTCCGCCGCGTCGCTCTTTGTAGCCAGCGGGGCGAGGCGAGCGGACACGTCGGCCTTCACCTGATCGAGTCCTTGACTGACCATGGCAGCCTGTTGCTTTCCAAAGGCGAGCTTTAGGGAATAGAAGTCCTCAGGCCGTCCCTGTGGTCCGAGTTGTGCTGCGGTGCCGACCTCCGCTCACGCTTGGCGCAGCATGGGGTGATCATGCGACAAACACCGCTCACGCCATCGACTACAGACGCACTGTGAGGAAGAGTTTGGGCGGAGCGATGAACTCGGGTATCATGAACTGCGTCGAGGCGGGCCAGCGTGGCTCGCCGCAGATCATCTGGAGATTGTCTGCTAACCGATGCCGCGGCATCCAGATGAATCTCGGCAAGCATCAAGGAGAATCCCATGTTTCGAGTCAGTTTGATGGCGGCGGCCCTCTTGGCGATCGTCGGTTCGACCGCCGCGGCCGATACGCTGGTGGACAATCTCTCGGAGCCTACGCGGGGTGTGACCATTCTTGGAGTCACCGATCCAGACCGGATTTGGGTCGCTCAGTCGTTCTACACGCCCGAACGCGTACGGCTGGACCAGATTTCTGTGCTCGCGGGCGTTTCGCCTGACGGCGCGGACGCGGTGGCGGAGTTGCGGAGTGGTGTAGATCCTTCGGGACCGGCGATCACGAGCCTCGACATGTCCGCGCTTGATGCCGAGGCTCTCGGTATCGTCTCATTGGTCCCTCAGACGCAGGTTGTGCTCGAGCCGGGCGTTCAGTATTGGATTGTGCTCGGCACCGCGACAACCGGCGCGTTTGGTTGGGCCTATGCCGAAGGCAACGTCACGGTCGGCCCGGGCACGTTGGCCGAATACTCGTACTCGGATGACTCGGGCGTGTCGTGGGGACCTGCCGGAACAGACAATCCACACCAGGTGAACGTCGAGGTGACGCTGTTCTGTCCGGCGGACTTCGACGGCAACGGCACCGTCGCAGTCCCCGACATCTTCGCATTCCTCTCCGCGTGGTTCGCACAAGATCCGCGAGCGGACTTCGACGATGATGGCACTATTGCCGTGCCCGACATCTTCGCCTTCCTCTCCGCATGGTTCGCGGGCTGTCCTTGAGGTTCTGTCCGCTACCTCATCAGAGGGAAACGTAGCGGGCAAGCCGGGGCGGAGCCGACTCGCTTCCGGAACACGCACATGCGAGCGTGCACCGCCCACCCGACCGTGGTTTATCACCCCAAAGTTTCCGTGTACTTTGCCAGAGCGCTGCGGTATTCCATGACTGGTTCTGAACTGGTTTCTCACATGAGTTCGGACCCGAACTCGTACAAATCTGGCACAACTGTTGGCGTGTTAGAGTGCGTCTGCAATCACCGCATCGACATGACGATGAATGGCACGGGTGGCACGAAGAATCTGTCGGTTCTGACCCGTGCCACGTTCCGTTGACACAACCCGGCCCCGGCTACAACTGGCCGGGCCAAGGAGTGTCACGATGGGCAAATAGGTCTATTCCGATGAGTTCAAGCGGGCCGCGGTCGAGCAGGTCGTCGTCCAGCGGCACACCATGACCTCCGTCGCCCAGCGCCTGGGCGTCAACGACCACACGCTCCGTGAGTGGGTGCAGGAGGCACGCTCCGCCGCGGCCGTCTCCACCGTCCC
>CAYMWG010000431.1:0-2268 GCA_964393765.1 uncultured Phycisphaeraceae bacterium | reverse complement strand
TCCATCGCCTGAACCAGGAGCAGACACGGGGGGAAGGGCACGCTTCCGGTGCGCTCACGCTCGGTCCAGCACGGGGCAATCATGCGAACGAACGCCCATCACGCCGTCAAATGATGCGTCTCTGCGAGGATTGACGGTGCGGAGCGCTGCAATCGGGTATCTTGCATTGTCGCGAGGCGGGCCAGCGTGGCTCGCCGCAGATCATCTGGAGAATGTCGGTTCAAGACTGAGCAGGGTTGCGGGATTGCTCGGCGACGTCGCGTAGGACCGACCGGAGAGTCCTGACCGTGAGGAGAGAGACCATGAGAAACGTGCATCTGTCCGCGCTGGTGGTTCTGGCCTTCGCCGGCGCGGCCCAGGCCGGGATCATCACGACAACGCCAAACGTCATGGGGGGCAACCGGCTCTACGTCGGCAATCTGAGTTGGAACACGACCGGCGGGACCACGTCGTCGACCGGCGGCGTGCAGTTCAACGGCCCGCCTCGGTTCGCGCCTCCTCCGGGATCGGTGCAGGCGGCCACCGTCGAGGTCGAGGCGGTGATGGAGTTCTCGATCAACGGCCTGCCGCCCGGTGAACCGATCCTTTCACCGCCGTCGACCGCCAGTTTCTTGGATGTGTTCGTCGATATCGATCCGGTTTCCGGAGCGCTGCGCTACGACAGCGAGCTCGGCGACATGGAGTTCATCTTCAGCCGGGCCGAATCAGGCGCGTTGAAGTTTCGTGAGAGCCCAACGCTCCCGTCTCTGGGCCGCTACGCCATCACCAATCTCGGCGGCGGGCTGTACGAGATCGATTCGTTCTTCGACATCTTCACCGAACTCAGCCTCGACGGCGGCGCGACGTGGACACCGTCAGACGGCCCATCACGATTCACGCTCGTCCCCGCGCCCGGCGCGGCAGCATTGCTGGGGCTTGGCGGGCTGGCGTGGATGCGCCGTCGCCGTTGATCGGCAGGTGGCATCGAATTCGGGTGAAGAGGACGAAGCAGAGCACGCCCCACAGGATCATCGCCACGATGATCGAGATCGCGATGGTGCCGATGGGGGCGCGAACCAGACGGGACTTGGCGATGCGCTGGACCTCCAGCCGAGTCTGCATTTGCTCGTCGTGAATCGCGCGGAGGATCTGGTACTGGACACGTTTTCTTCCCTTTCCCTTGGCTTTCAGTCCGCTTTGTGTTAGGCTGTAACCGAGAGACCGCCCCAATCGGCTCCGGCGTGGAAGCCGCGTGCCTTGGCCTGGGGCGGAGGAGAGAGATCGATGTCCCATCAGCACCTGCGTGCTCGGTTTGGTTCGTTCCGCTGCGCACTCGCCCTGGCGGCCGCCGCCGCGTGCGCATGCACCAGCGCAACGCGCGCGAGCAACAACAACCCATACTTTGTCAGCAGCGGCATGCAGGGCGAAATGCCCTCCGTTGCGCATTCCAGCAGCGACCTGCTGGTCTTCCGCGCGGCCGGGCTCGGCGGCACAGGCATGTTCGGCCTCCAGCCCTCCAGCCCGCCGATCAACGGCGGAACGATCCTCACGATCCGCGGCGAAGCCTTCGCCTCGCCGGAATTGTCGCCCCCGAGCATGAGCAGTTCGGGCGTGCTGGCGTTCGCCGACTTTGACAACGGTGCCAGCTCCCTGTTCGTCCGCGCGTTTGGCGGCGACATCCTCACGATCCGCGGCGAGAACTTCGGCCAGTTCCGCAGCTCCTCCGTTGGCCCGAACGGCACCGTGTACTCCCACGTCACCGACTCGACAGGCCGTTCCTCCTTGCTCGCCTTCCCCCCCGGCGGACAGCACGTCACAATCTTCGGCACAGACTTCAGCCCAAGCGGCCGCGCCGCCGTGAACTCCAGCGGCGATGTCGCCAGCCGAGTCACCGGGCCCAACGGCCAGGGACTCCGCGCCCGCGCCCCCGGCGGGGACACTATCACCATCGTCGGCAGCAACCGCTTCACCGGAATCAGCAGCCCGGCCTCCAGCGGCCACCTCTGGATCTTCGGCGGCCATGAACTCTCCAGCGGGCTCTCCGGCATCTTCGCCCAGGTCCCGGGCGGAGACACCATCACCATCGTCGGCGAGCAGTTCCTTCTTCCCCAGTACTTCACCGAGCCCGCCGCGAACGAAGCCGGCGCAATCGTCTACGGTCGCCTCGCGCCGCTCAATGGCGGTCTCGAGAGCATCGAGTTCACCGACATCTATGGCGGTCCGCGACAGACACTCGCGGCGATCGGCGATGAACTGCTCGGTTCGACCATCACTGAACTGTCGTTCAAC
>CAYMWG010000430.1:0-2290 GCA_964393765.1 uncultured Phycisphaeraceae bacterium | reverse complement strand
ACGCCCCCGCGTCGTTCTCGCCGCCCCGTCGCATCGGTCTCTCTCATCCCGCACGCAAGATCTCCCTCTCGCCCGATGGCCAGAGCGCGTGCGTGCTGCTGGAGAACGGCACCGTGGTCCGCGTGACCATCCTGTACGCGCCGTTCATGGATATCAGCAACCCCGTGACGGTCTTCGCGTACGACGTCACGGACATTCTGGCCGACGGCCCTCGGCTGTACATCTCGACCTTCGATGAGGACCTGCCGCACATCAACAGCGACATCCTCATTTATGACTTCTCGGCCAACGGCCTGCCGGTCTATGTCGGAGCCATCGAACCCTTTGTGACGAACTACGGCTTTGACCGTCTCGCCAAAGTCGGCAGCGTGCTGTGGGCGGGCATCCACGAGTACGACTCGTCGATGCTCGGCGTAGAGGCGTGGAATGTCTCCAATCCCGCCGCGCCCGTGCGTATCACGACCAGCCTCAACAGCGCACCTCTGGGTTCGCACACGAGCATCAGCGCCATGCAACTGGTGGGGAGCAAGCTGCTTCTGAGTTACGACAACCAAGTGCCGCTCATCACCCCCAGCGAGGACTGGATGCGCGCGGTCGATATCTCCACGCCCGCGTCCCCCATCTGGCACCCGCCGGTTGATCTCAACGGGCGGGCCCTCTGCATGGCCGCGACGGGCAACCTCCTGCGCATCAGCATCGAGAGCGCGGGGGTCGGCACGTGGAACACCGCGAATCCCGCCGCGCTGAGCTATCTCGGCGGATACTTCAGCAGCTTCCCGCGCGTCACGCAGATGGTCTCCGGGGCCTCGAGCGGCTTCACCGACTACTGGGCCGGCGGCCGCGGCGGGCTGATGACCATGAACACGGCCAGCCCAGGCGTCGTCTCTGTCCGATCCAACCTCACCGCTTTGCCCGTCGGCCCAAGCGTCGTTCGCCAATCGGGCAACATCACCGCCGTGCTGGACTACACCTTCAACACACTCCGACTCTACGACTACACCCTGCCCGAGGCCCAGCAACTCCGTAGCTCGCTGGTGCTGCCGAACTACTCGGAGTTCATGGAGCCCGGCTTCCTCGCAGGCGGCGTCAACATCCTTGCGATCGCGACCAAGGTCCCCGGCGCGGGCGACGCCATCAGGCTGGTGAACATCACCAACCCCGCCGCGCCCGTTCTGCTCGCCCCCACCCTCGGTGGCTTTGAGGTGCACCGCATGTGCGTGACCAACTCGCGGCTGTATGCCATCACCACCAATGCCGAGTTCGTCATCGTCGAGCTCTCCTCGCTCGCGCCGGTGCTCCGAAGCACGACACCCTTCGGCGGCTCCGCCTCCAACTACACCGCCATCACCTCGTGGGAGGCGCCGGGGGCGGTGAACAAGGTCGTCGCCCTCGGCACGCACTCCTTCGGCCTCTGGCTGATCGATGTCACCAGCGCTCTGGCCCCCTTGGTCTCGGGCATCTACAACCCCGTCCCGAACTATCACGTCGGTGCGCTGGCCAAGGGCGATCACCAGCTCTATGTGAACGCCACCGTCGGAGGCCCGCCCGTCTCGGATTTCCTCACCGATATCCGCCTCGAGGCCGTGACGGTGACGTCGATCACCAACCCCGTTCGCCGCGGCCTGAGCGCCGTTGGCTTCGGCTTCGGCTATCCCCCGCAGTACGACAGCCTCACCTATGTGTCGTCTCCCAGCGGCAAGTTCCTGGTCGGCACATACGACTACGGGGACGGGGTGAACAACTTCGCGGCGATCCATCCGCTCGCCAACTTCTTCTTCTTCGAGAACTACTTCGCCCCGGTCGCTTACCCGAAAATGCCACACGTCCATGGCCGTCTCGCCCCGAGCGCCACCGGCACGCACATGATCGGCGCCGCCGATGCCGCGGGCCTGTATCAAGTCGCTCTGCCGACCAGCTACGCACCCGGCTTCGCCATCCAGGCGTTTGATCAGCCCGGCTGCTACGGCGGCACGGTAAGCTTTTTGGCCGCCACGCTCGCGGTTCCGACCAACGTCACCAGCCAGTGGTACCGTCGCGGCAACGGCCCGGAGACGGCGATCACCGACGGCCCCACTGCCTGGGGCTCGACCATCACCGGCGCGACCGACACCTTCCTCACCATCTCCAACCTGCGACCGATGGACCGTATGTTCTACTATGTATGCAAGGCGACCAACAGTTGCGGCACCACCACCTCGGACAGCGCGTTTGTGCGCTTCTGCCCGGCTGACTTCGACTGCTCGGGCGGCGCGGGGGGAACCGGCGGCATCACTGTGCAGGACATCTTCGC
>CAYMWG010000429.1:0-2291 GCA_964393765.1 uncultured Phycisphaeraceae bacterium | reverse complement strand
TTGCGCCGCTGGCTGACGCTCGCGCCTTGACCGGCTTCTCGATCGCTCATTCCGCATTCCGCAATCCGCAATCCAAAAGCCCCTCACGGCTTCCGGTTCTTCCTCGCCTGCGGCTTCTTCTGTTCCTCGATGAGTTTCTGCCTGCGTTCGATCTCCCCTTGCAGGCGTGCGAAGAGCCCCGGCTTGGCCTTCTGCTTCTCGTTCTTCACGGAGCGCCTGCCGGTTGCCACGGTGCCGCCCGCCGCGATGTGCGCCTCGCGTTTCTTCTCGAGTTGGTCCGAGTGGGCCCGGATCCACTTGCTCTCGAGGATGCCCAGCGACGAGTTCACCATGAAGTACAGCGACAACGCGGCCGGGGCGTTGTACATGAAGACCGGGAACATGACCACCGTCATGATCTTCATCATCTTCTGCTGCTGTTCCTGCTCGGGCGTCATCTGCCCCGTCGAGGGCGGCGTCATGTACTTCTGCTGGATGTAGAACACCACGCCCAGCAGGAGCGGCAGGATGTTCAGCCCCTGAATTGGTCCCATGAGGCTCGACAGGAACGGGATCGAGAACCCGCCCCAGCCGAAGAAGTCCTTGAAGTTGATGAAGTTGTCCGGCTCGGCCAGATCGCCCATGAACGACCATTTGTTGGCCGTCACCCACTGCACGATGCCGAAGAACGCCCCCTCGTGGCGCAACTCGAAGGTGAAGAAGATCATCGCGTACAGCGCGATCCAGATCGGCGTCTGGAGGAAGGGGGGTGCGCACCCGCGGGCCGCGGCCCCATAGTCCACATGCTCCTCGCGCATCAGGCGGGTGATCTCCTCGCGCATCTTGGTCGGGTCGTTCTTGTACTTCTCCTGGATCGCCCTCTGCTTGGGGGCGAGGGCCTGCATCTGCTTGGAGAAGCGGATCATGCTCAGTTGCGACCAGCGCGTCACCGGGTGCAGGCACGTCCGCACGCACACCACCAGCACCATGATCGCCAGCGCCCAGTCGAACAGAACGTTGTCGTGCAGGAAGCCCAGGAACCACCTCAGGAAGAGCGCGACAGGCTGGAACGTGCAGAACGCGCACGGCCCTCCGAAGGTGTAGATGACCAGGCGCTGGAGGCCGAAGAACTCGGCGGGCGGTTCCGCCTTGATGTAGTCTTTCGAGAGCGGACCGGCGTACACGAGCATCGAGAGATCGATACCCGCGCCCGGCGCGACCGCGAGTTTGGGCGACGACACACGCAGGATCATCACGCCCGGCGATGTGTGCCCCGTCGCGCTTGGGTCGATGGGCGACGGGATCGCCAGGCGGTCCACACGCTCGACGAGCCGGAACGACTTGTCGATGCCCGCAGGTTGATCAAGGTCCGCCCCCGGCACTGGCACGGGGTGCATCGCGACGGTGAAGTAGCGGGAGGTCATCCCCGTCCACGCGAGGCGGAGATTCTCCCCGACCGACTCCTTGTCCGGCCAAAGCGTCGTGGGCGTCCAGGTCGGTGCGCCCGAAGCGCCCGTGCCCGTCGCCTTGCCCAGCGCGGTGTCGTGCGGCACGCGATACTTCGCGCCCAGCACCACCTGGTCGGGGTCCATCGCGCCCGGCAGCACATAGCCGAACCGCACACGCCGGACATCGCCGCCGTAGCGGATCGTGCCCAGCGGCAGGTCCGATGGGCCATACTGACTCCACACCACCGAGAGTTCCGCCCCCGACAGGTTCTCGAGCCGCTGCTCCAGGCGGAACTCGTACGAGTTGGGTTGCAGGATGTAGCGGCGCGTGATCCGGGCCACCTCGCGCTCGGCGCCGTCCGTGCCGGCATCGACGATCAGCGCCTCGAACGCGCCGGGCGAGGTCTGTCGCCACAGGGTGGTGGCGTCATCGGCCGCATCGAGCGACAGGTCCACGCTCCTTCCGTTGATCTCGACGCTGCTCGCGGCCATCGGGGTTGTGCCGATCCGGCTGCTCCCCGGCAGGCCGTAGAACTGCTGGATGGTCTCATGGACCTCGCGGTTCACATGCTCGAAGTGGTTCGCCAGACGCAGACGCGACAGGCCCGCGCCAAAAACCGAGAACTCCAGTTCCATCTCATACCGCCCGCCATCCGCCGTGGGCGTGAGATCGCCCAGCGTGCCGAGCGTCGCGGCGGGGAAACGCCGCGCCCGCAACTCACCCGCGGCGACAGTCGGCGCGGCCATCTGCGGCTCGGCCGGCGCGGTCACTTCGCCTGTCGCGAGCGTTGTCGCATCCGTCCCGTCAGTCCCATCGGCCGGTGATCCCGTCGGCGCGGGCACCGTCGCGGCAGTGGTGATGGT
>CAYMWG010000428.1:0-2301 GCA_964393765.1 uncultured Phycisphaeraceae bacterium | reverse complement strand
CTGAGCGAACGCTCTTCCGGGTGGGGCGATATACTGCGGGCGGCACGCGCAGGGAAGCGCACACGAGGGCGCTTCGCATGTTCACGCTTTTCACAGCGGCGTTGACAGTCCTGTACTTTGCAGTCGGCTCTACGGCACCTGGCCTGGATAAGCAGCCTGTGCTGGCTCCCGCGCTGCCCGTGCCAGCGGGAGCACCCGGCACGCCCGTGCCGGAGGCTGTGCCTGTCCCGGAAGCGCCGACCGTGCCGGTCGCGGCTGCTGCCACCGAGGTTGGCGTGCCTTTCCCTCACCCGATGATCGTCGAAGTCCTGTTTGCAGTCCCCGGCGGCGACACCGGTGACGCGAACGGCGATGGTAAGCGGCACGTCTCGGGTGATGAGTTCGTGGAACTCACGAATCCGCATGACAAGCCGATCCAACTCCGCGGCTACAAACTCACCGACTCGAACCCCGCGGACAAGGGGCAACTGCGATTCGTATTCCCGGTGCTCGAGATCGAACCCGGCGAGACGATCGTCGTGTTCAATGGTTTTCAATGCTCCTGGTTTGGACCGGTGGGGGACGAGAAAGCCGCGGCGATGGCGCGGAACGATCGCCTCGGGAACGCGTGGGTGTTCACGATGAAGGCCGCGTCGCAATACTGCGCGTTCGCCAACGGCGGGGACCATGTGCTGCTCGCTTCGCCCGACGGGAGCGCGGTACATCGGGTCAGTTGGGGTGAGCCGAAGGACCGGAGCGCGTTCGATGCGATCGTGCCGCTGCTTGACGATGCGGCGATGCAGACGAGCAAGTCGAGTGTGCAGCGCGACAGCCTGTCGCGGGTCGCGTCGTTCCGGGCGCACACGGACCTGCCGTACGACCTTGGCGGCGACATGCCCTTCAGCCCGGGCGTGTGGAAGGCGTTGCCTGAGCCGAAGGCGAAGAGGCAGGTGGAGGGGACGGAAGAGTCTGAGTCCGGCAAGCCGAAGTAGAGAATCGTGCCCACCGAAATCGAAGCGTCGAGTAATGCTTACCGCGCTCGAATATTCTCCGGATGAACATCGAGCATGAAGATGCCGATTCGTTCGAGCCCGCGGATGACGGCCGCGGCGGCGGGCCAGTCGGCTCGGAACTGCTCGCGCTTTTCGGCGCGTGGTGCTCGTTCAGGATGTCCGTTCTCGATGTCCCGTCCTAGCATCCGCCCCATGGCCTGGATCACCAAAGATTCCGCGAACGCCAAGGTCGAGCGCCGAGCTCAGCCGTACCTCACGGACGCGATGCGGCGCGATCTCACGGAGCGCGTGCTGCCGCGGTACGCGAGCAAGCAGGCGGCGATGCTGCCGTGCCTGCACATGGTGCAGCACGAGCACGGCTGGGTTCCGGCGCAGGCGATGGAGGAGATCGCGGCGTTCCTCGGCCTTGCACCCGCGGACGTGCTCGACACCGCGAGTTTCTACGAGGAGTACTGGCTCAAGCCCCGCGGCCGCCGCCTGATCCAGGTCTGCCGATCGATCGCGTGCGAGTTCTGCGGCCAGCGGGAGATCACGCAGGCCTGCAAGGACAAACTCGGGATCGAGGTCGGCGAGACCACGGACGATGGCGAGTTCACGCTGATCGAACTCGAGTGCCTGGGGTCCTGCGGCACCGCCCCGGCCGCGCTGATCGACGAGACGCTCCACGAGAACCTGACTCCGGAGGCAATGGCCAAGGCGATCGATTCGGCGGGCTCTGCGGACCGCAACGGGCAGGGACACCACTGAGATAGATATTCGGTCTCGGCGCATGGAAACCGGACCGGCTACGAGGGCGGTATAGGTCTGTGCGGTGATGCGCGCGGGTGGGGCAGGAGATTCCTATGAACAGGCTCAAGACGCTTTCGGTAACCGCTCTCGCGACGGCGATGCTTTTCGCGGCGGCCATGCCCGGCGCGTGCGGGGCGAGGAGGCGCGCGCGTGAGAACCTCGCGGCGACGCGCATCTACACACAGACGGCCTTCATCAATCAGGGCGATGCGCCCATCCGCGTGACCGTGGTGGTCGGCGAGCGGCTCGCAACGCCGCCGGGGATCGGCTCAACCTTTGTGGGCCAACCGCAGATGATCGCGCCGGGCGGGACGTACAACGCCGTTCTCCAGGAGAAGAAGCCGTACGGCGCGGGGTTCCTGTTCCCGGAGGGCGAGGACCTGGTAGTGCGATTCAAGGTCGAGAGCAGCGGGGCGACGTGGGAGGCCGCGACGGCCGCGTGGTTTGAGGTGGTCGGGCCGGTGCCGGTGACGATCCGGCTGCTTCCGGGCGACGGGGTTTCCAACGCGGCGGGGGAGGG
>CAYMWG010000427.1:0-2303 GCA_964393765.1 uncultured Phycisphaeraceae bacterium | reverse complement strand
AACACGCCGCGATGAGCGAGCGGTGGTCGTGCGTGCGGAGATCGGATCGGAACCAGACGAGGGACCTCATAACGGAAGCTCCAGTCGTCTGGGTTCGGGATGCGACTGAACTCGGATGCGACCTCAGGCCCGCGCCGGCCCCAGCAGTTGGTCCGGCTCCTGTAGCAGGCGGATGATCTCCGCGAGCGCGAGTGCCGCGGTTGCGCCGTCGACCACGCGGTGGTCGCAGGCGAGGCTGAGCGGGAGCAGGTTGCCCACGAAGATGCCGCCGTTGCGGACGACCGGGGCCGGACGGCCGCGACCGACCGCCAGAATGCCGACCTCCGGGTAGTTGATGATCGGCGTGGCGAAGCGGCCCGCGTGCGAGCCGACGTTGCTGATCGTGAATGTTGAGCCGTTGAGTTGCTCGCGCGTCGCGCTGCGGGTGCGGGCGGCATCGGCAACGTGCGCGATGTGCCTGCCGATCTCCAGTACGCCCAGCGCATCGCAGTCCCGGATGACCGGGACCATCAGGCCGCTATCCGTATCCGTCGCGATGCCCAGATGCACCGCGCGGTGCTGCACGATCGCGGCGTCATAGCCCGCATCCCCCGCCTTCTCATCAACCGTCGCGTTCATCGCGCGAAAGCGCGGGTCGGTCAGCACGCGGCAGACCGCAGCCGCCACGAACGGCAGGAACGAGAGTTTTTCGCCGCTCGCCGCGCCAAGTTTCTTGCGGAGGCCGTCGAGGGTGGAGACATCCGCCTCGTCCATGACGTTGAAGTGGACGGCCTGGTTCACACTCTCACGCAGGCGGTTGGCGATGGTGCGGCGCACGCCGCGGAAGGGGATGCGGATGGAGTCCTGGTGGCCCTGCTCTGGGCGGTCCGGCACTCCCTGCCGTGCTGTGCCTGGCTCTTGGTGGCCCGGCACTCCGTGCCGGGATGGGCTGGGCGTGCGCAGCGCAGGCGCCGGCGTCCGTTCCACGATGCGCGAGTGCGGCTCGCTCCGGTCCATCGGGGCAACATCAGAATGCCCCGACTTGCCCGATGCGCCCGGCACGGAGTGCCGGTCCACCAAAGGGCGTCCCGCCGAAGAACCCGAACCCGCCGCGCGGACATCCTTCTCGGTGATGCGCCCGGCGATGCCTGTGCCGCTCACCGTGCCGATATCGATCCCGAGGTCGCGAGCGATCCGCCGTACCGCGGGCGTGGCCAGAACCTTCCCGGCCTCCGCGGTCACGCCCCCGATCGCGCCGGACATCTTTCCGACGACCGTGCCGTCGTCCTCGCGTGCCTCGAACTCCGGCTCCTTCTCTGCATCCGCCTTCGGATGGTGCGCGCCGTTCTGGGAAGCGGGCTTGTCCTGCGCGGGCTTCGCGCCGGGCTTGGATTCGGTGGTCGCCGCCCCGCTCCCGCTCCCCCCCTCATACGTCACCAGCGCGTTCCCGACGTGCTGGATCTCTCCCTCGATCCCGTGCAACTGCTTGATCGTGCCCGCACGAGGGCTGGGCACCTCGACCAGCGCCTTGTCCGTCTCCATCTCCGCGAGGATGTCGTGCTCGGCGACCGTATCGCCGACCTTCACGCGCCACTTGATCAGTTCGGCCTCGTGGACGCCCTCGCCCAGGTCCGGCAGGATGAACACGTTGGGGTCGGTGGACTTTGCGTGCGCCATGGTCATCTCGCTGAGGCTGGGATCGGGCTTCACGGGCGAAAGGGAGCCTGGTGGGTGTCCACAAGGCTGAGCCCCTAGTCTATCCGCAACGCCGCGTTTGCTCACACTGGTCCCGCCGATGGACATGCCTGAGATCGCCGTGCTGGAGGAGGGCCGTCAGGCTCAGGCATTGGCCGAACTGGCGGCGGAGTCGCGCCCCTTTGGCGTGGGTGTCGCCCGTCGAGGCCCGGCGGGGTCATGGCTGAACAACGCCGTCGGGATGGGGCTTTCGGGGCCTGTCCGCGAGGCCGATCTGGCGGACCTGTCGAAGTGGTACGAGGAAACGGGAATCGAGCCGCGGATCGAACTGTGCCCGATGGCGGATGAGTCGCTGATTCGGGCGCTGTAGAACCAGCGGTTTCTGCTGCGGAACTTCGAGTCGGTTCTTTATCGGGAACTGAACGCGGGAGAAGTCGTGAACGCGGTCATGGAACCGCCGCGCGGGCTTGAGTTGCGGCGGGTCGATGCGGCCAATGAGCAGGAGGTGCGTGAGTACGCGGAGGTGTGCGCGCTGTTCGGGCTGAGCCTGCTGCCGGAGTTTCGGCGGCGGGGCATTCAGCAGGCGCTGATCGCGGCGAGGCTGAACTCTGCTTCGGTGCGGGGCGCGA
>CAYMWG010000426.1:0-2308 GCA_964393765.1 uncultured Phycisphaeraceae bacterium | reverse complement strand
GGGGGAAAGGGGGGCGGAACGGTAGCAGGGGGACGTGCAAAAGTCCCGAACCGACACCCCCAGGAGGGTCTGCAATCCGGGGCCGTCAGGGCAGAACGTTGCGGTCCTTCGACGCACGGGAAATCCGCACGCGGGCCACGGGGCTGGCCGCGCCGACTGTAACACCGGGAGGGAGACCAAGGAACATCACCTGCCGAGCGATCGTGCCGGATGCCGGGGCGGTGGGCGGCTGGGCCTGGCCCGAGACGCTTGGTGCCGTCTCACTCCCCGGCGCGGGCCGGGCCGGTTGTGGCTGGAGGGCCTTGGTCAGGTCGTCGGTCGACAGCTCGATGAGCGCCTTGATCGCCGTCCCTCCCGAGCGGATGCGCGCCACCTGGTCGGCCGGTCCGCTCACGGTCACATCGCTCACAAACTTGTCGAGAACCTCGACCGTCCACTGTCCGGCATCCTCCGTTGGAGGAAGGCTGAACCAGACCGGGACGGCCGGTAGTTTGAGGGTATCCACTTCGCGCCGGATGCGCAGGTTTACCGACACGCTCTGCGGGGTGATGACCACGGGCTCGATCTGGCCGAGCGCGGCGGGAAGGCGGACCGTCGCGCTGACGGTGCGGGCACCATCGCCCCGGACACGATCGAGTTCCTCCTCCGAGACGTACGCGACCGGCTGCACTCCATCGGTGAATCTCGCCGCGATGGCCTCGGGCACACGAACCGTCACGGTCGATGGCGAAGCGGACGGCTCGCCATCGAGCACCAGCGCTCGCGCCAACTCGACCTTCAACGGGAGTTCGCGCGAGACCATGCGGCGGACCTCAACGGTGGCGTAAGGCGGATCGACGCTTACGACCACGATTTTGAGTTTGCGGAGTTCCGCCAGCGACGGGATCGCCTCGCTCAGTCTCGCGGCCTTCGCCAGGCCGACCTCGACGGGCATGCCGTCCAGCCCCGCGAATAGCCGGAGTTCCTTGCCTCGCAGGTCGCGGGCCTCCGCGATCGTGGACGGGGTGCCCTCGACCTCGATCGTGACCGCGCCGCTCCACGCCGGGTCCTCCGGGCGGTAGATGTACTCCGAGGCCGCATCGGAAGCGAACCGGACAAGCAGGGGGATGCGCTCGCGGGACACGCTCTCGCCCTCGGCCCACACCCAGATGAGCATGGCAACGCACACTGCTACCAGCACGGTGCGAGTGGTGTCCCAGCCCTTGAAGTCGCGGAGTCTGGACATACGTTGCTCGCTGGAGATCAGGCCGGGCCGCGCCGGCCGAGCCTTGCCTCGAGTTCGGTGCGGAGTCTTTCGGGTGTCAGGTTCTGCTCAAGGCGCCCGCGCTCGGCGATGCTGATGTGCCCGGTCTCTTCGCTGACAATCACCACCAGCGCGTCCCCTTCCTTGGTGACGCCCACGCCCGCGCGGTGCCGCGAGCCGAGCGAGGCCTCGGGCATCTCATCGGGCTCGGCCAGGGGCAGTTGCACGCCCGCGGCGACGATCTCCGCTCCCTTGATGATGACCGCGAGATCATGCAGCGCGGACCCGGGAAAGAAGATCGTTTGGAGCAGGCGGGCGGTCACACGCCCGTGAATGGGCGTCCCTCCCTCGATCATGCCGCGCAGCGCGGTCTCGCGCTCAAAGACGATCAGCCCGCCGAAGCGGGCCTTGCTGAGATAGGTCGCCGCCTGCACAACGGCGGCCGCGACGTCCTGCACACCGCCCGAGTGCGACCTGCGGAGCATCGGCGCCTCGCCCAGCCGGATCAGCCCACGCCGGAGTTCCGGCTGGAACACCACGATCAGCGTGATCGCCAGCAGCGTCAGAAAGTTCTCGTAGATGAACTTCAGCCTCTGGAACGATTCCTGCTGCCCCAGGATCCGCACCAGCAGCGTGGCCATGACCACCAGCAGCAGCGTGCCCTTGAGCGCGCCCGCCGCCCTCGTCCCCTTCACGAAGCGGATGACGATGAACGCGACGACAAAGATGACCGCGATCTCGAGCGCGACCTGCCACAGGGAGTAGGTCCCCAGCCGTTGCAGCAGTCTCTGGGCTCGCTCGAAGAACATCTTGGGGTCGGTCCTCTTGTGGCATGGCGCGGTGCAGGGGCTGTGGCGAGTGTACCCCGGGGCGCATCCGTCCGATCGATCGGTCCTATCGTCCCGCGTGCCCTACAAAGTCCTCCGCTTCCAGCCAACCCCGAACCCCAACGCCCTCAAATGCATCCTTGACGGAGCACTGCCCGAGCCGATCCGCTCGTACCGCGCGCCCGCCGAGGGCATCGCCGCCACGATCGCCGCGCAGACCGATGCGCAACTCCTCGCG
>CAYMWG010000425.1:0-2310 GCA_964393765.1 uncultured Phycisphaeraceae bacterium | reverse complement strand
CCGGGCGCGCCCGGCGTGCTGCTCGCGATGAACATCGCGCCGCTCACAGGGTCGATCGCGATGGATGAGTTGCTGTCAACCGTCAGACCGGCGGGCAGACTCTCGATCGCGCCCAGCACCAGTGTTGCGTCGTTCGCTCGCTGCACCGCCGCGCCCGCGCCGCCCTGTACCGCGGGCAGCAGCAGCACCGCCTGGCCCGCGCCGTCGTCCGCGGCGATCGCCACAGGCACGCGCGCCAGCGTCGTCTGCACCAACCGTTGCAGCGTTGAGCCGCCGATGTCGGCGTAGATCAGACGGTTGCCTTGCTCAAGCCCGATGAGCCGGCCCGATCGCGTGAAGACCATCGGCCCCGGGTTCACGATCGTCCCCAGCGGCACGAACGTTGACGCCGCGAAGTCGTGCAGTTCGAGCCTGCCGATCTGCGCGCCGCCGGAGGCGTTCCGCACGATCACCATCGCCTGCCCGACCCGCGGCGACATCCGCAGCGCGATCACTCCCGTCGCGCCCGGCAGCGCGTGCGCCGTCGGCGGCTGGATCGTCAGCGTGTCCGGGTGCCACATCCCGCTGAGCACCACCTGCCCGAGCGTCGCCTGCGCCGAAAGTCCGTGCAGCGGCGTCACCGCGCACACGGCGTTGACCATGTTGGTGCCGCTGACATCCGCCATCAGGTGCATAGTGCGGAAGACCGGCTGGCTCGTCGCATCGCTCGCGAAGAACCCAGGCACCGGCGCGAGGTCTGAGTACTGCGTAACAAACATCGCCTGCGTCGCATTGTCGCCATCAAAGCCAGCCGGGTCGCGGTACCACATCCGGGCGGTCGGGCCGCACGCATCGGTCATGCGCGTCAGCGAGATCACATGCCCACTGGGCTGGAGCACCCAGCGCGCCGGCAGACCCAGAGGCGGGTTCGTGGGCATGAACGAGAACCCGCGGTACGACACGCCGACCAGCGCGCCAAAGGCGAGTTGCGCGTACAACTCCTGCGGCGTCACCGTGTCCGCCCCGTTGGACGCGATGGTGTACGCGATGAAGTTCCCCGGCTCGACCGAATCCAGCCACGCCGTCGCACCGCCAACAAAGCCGCTGAAGGTTGTCGAGCAGCCGTTGGCCGGGAGTGGGCCGCCGCCGTCAGGATCGACGCCGTCCTGCGTCCCCATCGCTTGCCCGACCCACCCGATCAGCGTGCTGACATCGGTGTAGTTGGTCGCAGCCTGCCAGTCTCGCGGCCCGAGGAACACGTCCGGGTACCCGTTGTTCGAGATGTACGCAAACCAGTTCGAGGTGGACGTTGGGCAGCAGAAGCAACTTCCCCCGCCCGGGAGCGTTGCGCGGCGCTGGTCAAAGTCCGGCACCCCAAGGCGATAGACATCGCACTGTCCCCGTGCCGCCGCGGGCAGGAACAAAGCACCACAGATCGCAAGGCAAAAGCAACGAGCATTCGAGTGCGGCACTTAGCACCCCCATTTGAGTGAAGCGGAAACCCAGATTTGCAGACGATGTCGATCGAGAGTGGAAGCCTTTTTACAGCAAGTTGGCACGTTACCGCAGTGCGGCACGCGCCCGCCGCGTTTTGTATCGGAAAACCAAGAAGTTTTGCGTCAGCGACCTCAAAGCCCCGCGGCACGGTGCGGCGGGTATGGGCCGCCTTCAAGGTCGGAGCACGGATGGGACCGATGGCGACAGATGGGACAGATTCGAGCGCTGCGTACAAATGTACCTTGCACAACATGGACCTGCGGGAAGCCCGATGGTGAGATTCCTCATCTGTCTCATCTGTGCTTCCCATCTGTCAAATCTGTGTTCCTTTCTGTGACCTCCGTGGACGTTTTCATCCTTCCGCCGCCAGCACATTCGCCCGCAGGTGCTCCGCGCTCATCGTCCCCACCACCATCGCACTCACGCCCGGCGTGGCCAGCACAAACCGGATCGCCCGGGCCGGGTCCGCGCTGTGCCCGCTCTCAAGGCCCTTCTTGACCAGCACCCCCACACGCGCATCATGGGCCGCATCGATCACGCGCTGCTCGCCGGTGTGCGACGGGTTGTGCGTGACCATCACCACATCGCACTGCTTCACCGCGAGCAGTCCGCCCTCGACCGTCTTGGTGCTTACGCCCATCGCCCCAATCAGCCCCCGCGCCCTGAGCGCGTGTAACTCCTCGATCGCGCCCGACTCCCTGATGATCCATTCGTCGCCTCCGTCGGAGTGCAGCAGCAGGATGTCGATCCGGTCGGTGCGCAGCCGGCGCAGACTCCGCTCGACGCTGGCGCAGACCGCCGCGCCGGAGAAGTCGTAGCGCGACTCCCCCGCCC
>CAYMWG010000424.1:0-2312 GCA_964393765.1 uncultured Phycisphaeraceae bacterium | reverse complement strand
TAGGGTGCCTCTCGGTCATGCCATGAAGAAGGAGGTGCCCGAATGCTCCGTGCCGCGATCCTGGTCGTCGTGCTGTTGACTGCCGGACTCGCGCGGGCCGATGGACCGGGGAACCTGGACTTTGAGCAGGATGACCCGGGCAAGCCGCCCGCTGGGTGGTTCGTGCCCGGCCCGGTCTCAGCGGCGGGATGAGCGGCAACGGTTCGCAAGGGCATAGCCAATCGCGAGGGGCAGTGCGTCTCACTGAGCAAAGCGAGTAACAAGGGTGGCGAGGGTGGGGCTGCTCAAACACACCTGTCCACGCATCATGGCATCGGCATCTTGCCGACGATCCCCGTCCAGCGGACGGTGGAGGGGATCGCCGCCGGGCGGGACGAGTTCCTGGAGGCAGCGCTCGAGCATGTGGAAAAGAACAAAGAGACGAAGTAGTCGCGTCAGCCGAACAGGCCGAGTTGGCCGGCACCGAGCGACCTCCGCCGGAGAAACTCCCCGCTCGAAAGGCGGGACCATCTCCCGCCGCCGCGAGTTTCTTCCGGCTCTGTGTGCGGCACTCCCTCCGGACTGCCCAGCCCCGCGCGCCGCTTGAACAGGCGGAACGTGCTCCCGATCTGGTCCGCACGGACGCCCGTGCCCCGCTGGCGTGAGAAGAACTCCGCGTTGTAGAGTTCGCCCCCGTGCATTTCGCGGAGTGCGTTGAGCACCTTCGCGGCGCGATCGGGGTAGTGCCGCTCCAGCCATTCCTCAAAGAGCGACTTGATCTGGTACGGCAGCCGGAGAAGCACATATCCCGCGTCATCCGCCCCGGCATCCGCCGCCGCCTGAAGGATCGCCGGCACCTCGGGCTCGTTGAGCGCGGGGATAATCGGCGCCACCATGACATGCACGGGTATCCCAGCCGCCGCGAGTCTGCGCATGGTCTCCAGACGGTCACGCGGCGAACTGGCGCGCGGCTCCATCTTGGAGGCGAGCGCGTTGTCCAGCGTGGTGATGCTGATCGCGACGCTCGCGGCGTTGTGTTCCGCGAGGGTCTTGAGCACATCGATGTCGCGCAGCACGAGGCGATTCTTGGTGATGATCGAGACGGGCTGGGCCAACTCGGCGCATACCTCGAGGCACGCGCGTGTGATGCCCAGCCGCTCCTCAATGGGTTGGTAGCAGTCCGTCACGCCGCTGAAGACGATCGGTTCGCCACGCCAGCCGGGCTTGCCGAGGGCCTCGCGGAGGAGTATCGGCGCATCGGGCTTCGCGAAGATGCGCGTTTCAAAGTCCAGCCCCGAGGAGAGCGCAAGGTACTCGTGCCCCGGGCGCGCGTAGCAGTAGATGCACCCGTGCTCGCAGCCGCGGTACGGGTTGACCGTCCAACTGAAACCGAGGTCCGGGCTGTCGACGTGGTTCAGGATCGACTTTGTCGCGTCCGCGTAGACCTGCGTGCGGACCTGCTGTCCGCCGGGATGCTCGCGGAGTTCTTCCTCGAGGTGCTCGCCCCGCACATGAAGGCGGACGGTCTCGAAGCGATTTCCGGGATTTAGGCCGGCCCCGCGCCCTCGAATCGGCCCGTCGGCAAGGCCGTCCCTAATCTCCTCAGCGTCAGACATATACCAAACAATAGCCTATCGCGGTAAGTTCGGCCAGCACTGGTTCGTCGATCGCAGTGGCCCAGGCGAGCGAATCGATCTTGATGAGGATCATGGCGGCGGAGGTGCTTGGCGGAGATGCCCCTGACTCAGTTGGCGACGCATCGGGCATACGCCAGCATATCAACGCTTACGGCATTCTGGAGGTCACGCACGCGTCAGCCGGCCAGCCGTTCTTCCGCGCCCTCGATGCCCAGCAGTTTCATTTTCTTGTACAGCGTCGTCCGGTTGATCTTCAAGTCGTCCGCCGTCCTTTGCCGGTTCCAGTCGTTTGCGCCAAGGGCCCTCAGGATGATCCGCTTCTCGGGTTCCCGCATCGCGTCCTCCAGAGCGCAGGGCGTCCACGGGCCGGTCCCCGCCGCGTCAGCATCCGTCCCGACCAGCCGGAGCGTTGCCTGGCTCGGCAGAAGGCGGCTCGGCCCGTTGGCGACCACATGCTCGGGCAGGTCTCCGAGGCCGATGGTGGGGGAGTGAGCAAGCACGGCCGCGCGCTCGATGATGTTGGCCAGTTCGCGGACATTGCCCGGGTAGGAGTACCTGCGCAGCGCATCGACGGTCTCGGGCGTAAAGCCCGTGAACGTGCGCCCAACCGCCGCGCCCTGTTGCGCGAGGAAGTGCGCAGCCAGGAGCGGGATGTCACTGACGCGGTCGCGCAGCGGCGGGAGTTCGATAGTCACG
>CAYMWG010000423.1:0-2323 GCA_964393765.1 uncultured Phycisphaeraceae bacterium | reverse complement strand
GCTCGCCGACGATCAGGAACGAACTGTCCTGCCGGTACTCAGTCGGCGTGTACAGGCTTGTCACCGCGGGCTTGGGCGCATCGATGTGGCGCGCACGCGGCTTCATCAGGTCGCGCGATTCCAGCCCCTGCACAAGCGCCTCGATGTGCGCCGGCATCGTCCCGCAGCACCCGCCCACGATCCGCACGCCGTCTTTCTCGACAAACTTCATCAGCGCTTCGGCGAACGGCCGCGGCGTCAGCGGATACTCCGTCCGCCCCTCGACCAGCACGGGCAGGCCCGCGTTGGGCAGGACGCTCACTACGCGCCCGATTGGCGCACCCGGCACGGGCTGGAAGCCCGTGCTACCCGGAGCGTCACCCCAGTGCTTCCCCAGCCACGCCACATGCTCGCCCATCTCCGTCGGGCCCGTTGCACAGTTCAGTCCAAGTGACAGGATGGGGTAGCCACGCAATGCCGCAGCCGCGGCCTCGATCGAAGTCCCCAGCAGCATCGTTCCCGTGGTTTCGATCGTGACCGACACCATGATCGGAACATCCAGCGGCGTGAGGTCGCGCTCGCGCAGCGCGGACAGCACCGCGTTGATCGCGCACTTTACCTGCAAGATGTCCTGGCATGTCTCGATGATGAACACATCGACGCCGGCTTTGCCTCCTCCCCGGCGCGGCTCGCCCGCAAGCAATCCGAGCGCCTGCTCGCGATACGACGCGACCATCGTGTCCCAGTCCGTGTTGCCCAGTGTGACAAGCCGCGTCCCCGGTCCCATCGACCCCGCGACAAACCGCGGCCGGTCTTCTGTCTCGACCGCGTTGCACGCCGCGCGGGCGACATCGACCGCCAACTTGTTCAACTCGAACGCTCGACCCTCAAGTCCGAACTCGACCAGCACCAGCCGGTTGGACCCGAACGTGTCGGTCTCGACAACGTCCGCTCCGACGCGCAGGAACGATTCGTGAATCCCTTGGATCACATCCGGGCGCGTCTGCACAAGCAGGTCCGTGCAGTTCTCGCAGCCGAGATAGTCCTTGTGGAGATCGAGGTCGTGCTGATGGATCGAGGTGCCCATCGCGCCATCGAACACCAGCACCCGTCGCGACAGTTCGGCAAGAAAGCGGCTGTGCATGTTCGCCTTTTGTGGGCCTGTGCCTTTGGGTGGCGGGCACTCGGTGCCAGCTCCTGTTGATGAAAGCACTCCGACGAATGCTCCCGATCATATTCATCCGTTCATCCGGATCAACGGATGGAATGCTCTTGGCGGCCTGCCTTTAGTGAATTGCCTTTGGTGAATTGCCTTTGGTGGATTGCCTTTGGTGGCCCCGCTCTCCAGAGCGGGGTTCACGGCTCATGCCAAAAAACACACACGGCCCGACTCACCCGAGCCGGGCCAGCATCTTTGCCATGTGGTGGCCCCGCTCTCCAGAGCGGGGAGCGACGGGCCAGCATCTTTGCCATGTGGTGGCCCCGCTCTCCAGAGCGGGGAGCGACTGCGGCAGCCTTACTTCTTCTTCGCCGCGAAGTAGTTGCCTGCAAACTTCTTCTGGAACTTCTCAATCCGCCCCGCGGCATCAACCAGCGTCGACTTGCCTGTGAAGAACGGGTGCGACCCCGACCACACTTCGACGTGCAACTCGGGCACGGTCGCGCCGCAGGTCATCACGACCTCGCCGTTGTGGTAGACGTTGCAGGGGTAGTAGCGGGGGTGAATCTTGTCCTTCATAGCCGTCTCCGTCATCTCGCGGCCGGTCCGCCGCGTGTCGTAAATCTTGACCTTCGTCGGTGATCGGCGGGCCTTTCCCGGCTCGACAATCCGAAATACGCAATCCAAAATCCAAAGTCCCAAAATCGGCCTCAACAATAGGCCCGCCATCCGCTGACGCAACCTCTTTGCTTGACCGATGGTTGTGCCGGCCTACGCTTGAATCCGCTCTTTTGACCCGTCCAATCACCGACCGGTCCGCCTGTTTTGCTGCTTTGCCATCTGACCCGGTCCCTTGATCCCTTGGTCCCCTCCCCCTGCTTTCCTTTCCTCCATAGCTCAATGGTAGAGCGATCGGCTGTTAACCGATAGGTTTCAGGTTCGAGCCCTGATGGAGGAGCTTTAGACCGCCACGCGAAAGCGTGGCGGTTCTGCTTTACGGCCAAGCCAGATCCCGGCCAACGGGCGGAGGCGAGGAACGCTCGGGATTTCCGGGGTGGAACGCGGGTCGGGTCTGGCCGCCGCGCTCTCGGTTCGGACTGCTGCATCGGGCGGGAGACGCCAACCCCGACGGTTCCGGTCGTCCTCTCGGCCAAACCTCTCAAACTCTCTGGACCTCTCGGTTAG
>CAYMWG010000422.1:0-2335 GCA_964393765.1 uncultured Phycisphaeraceae bacterium | reverse complement strand
CCCCGCCCCGCTCGCGCCGCCCGCGCCGACCCGTGCCCCGGTCAGCATCTCCCGCAACTGCTCCGCCGCGGCACGCCTCCCCGCTTCCACCCTCGCCAGTTCGCGGCGCACCGGCCCGGGCGTGGCCTCCCATTGGGCCGCGAACACCAACTCGCCGCCGCTCAGACCGAGCGCCGTCTCGAGCCGCGCAAGCAGGGCGGCGTTCACCCCTGATCCGGGCTTGTGGCCGGTCTCGATCTGGGAGAGGTACGACTTGGCACAACCAACGATGTCTGCTAACTTCTGTAGTGTCAAGCCTTTGCGTATACGCCGTGTTCGCAGCGATGCACCCAACCCGGCTCCGGTTGGTTCGGCCACCACGAACTGAGCATCCCTCGACAGCACTTGGATAATCCTATCAAAATCCAATCAACACGCTTGTATGTTTGGTATATATGCGGTATTCTTGAGGTGTTGTTCGCCGATTGGTGAACACATCTCGCGACAAGGGGAGGGAACCAGATGCTCGCTCAACGCACAAACACAATCCGCACAACAATCCTAACCGATGCCAATCAACAAAGCAAGCGTTCTCTGTCTCTGACGGTTGAGCGCGATGCGCCGCCGAGCCGCAGCCGGTCCATCGCCCGCCTGGCACGTCGCGATGTTGACCGCCTGCTCTCCCTCGCCGAGTTCCTTCCCGTCAGCGATGGCCTCATCATCCGCGAGGTCGTCGGCTCGGGCCGCCCGGTTGCCTACGTCGCACGGCTCATCGGGCAATCGCGGCACCGCGTCCGCACCCGGATCAGCCGGCTCATCGCCCGCACCAACGACCCGGCCTTCCTCTATGTGCTCTCGCGCCGAGTGCGTTTCGATGCGCCGCAGGCCGGCGGTCCCGGTGCCTGGCGTACCGGCCCGCGCGTAGGTGGACGCGTCGACCAACCCGCGCGATGCGCCTGGCCCGAAGAATGGCCCGAGCCGCTCCGCGCTACAGCGCAACTCTGCGTGCTCGACGGCCTCTCGTGCCGGGCCGCGGCAGCGAGAACAGGCACGTCATACCACGTCTTCCGCCGCCACCTCAGCACGCTCCGCGAACTTGGCCATGTGTGGCGGAGTTCGTGGCGGGAGGATTGAGTGGTAGAGGCCCTGGCGCAAGCCCGGGCGTTCGTCTTGCTTTGGGGGGGAACATGAAATCAACACTCTCTGCGCGGACGCTCCGCGCGCTCGCCGTCTTCGGTCTGTCCGTCCCGCGCGCAAGATCATCGTTCGCGCTCGGCCCCGAGCCCGCGGCCAGGTCCGCCGCCGCCCGCTCACTCCGCGCACTGCGAAGCAACAACTGGGCGCGGGCCATCCTGCTAGCAGGTCCGAGCGGCGCGGGCAAGTCCACGGCCATGCGACTGGTTGCACGAGCGCTGCGGCGCGCGCGATCTACACGCAAGCCTTCCCGCATCGTCACCGTGAATCCCGGTGCGCTGCTGCGCGAACGCCGCCCACCGATCGACCTGATCGGCGCGCCCCTCGCGCAGGCCCTGGGCCTGCTCACCCGCGCTGGTCTTTCAGATGCGACACTCCTGGCGCGCCCCGCCAAGCACCTCTCCGACGGCCAGCGATGGCGGCTCGCCCTCGCCCTGGCGCTCCAGCGCGCGGCCATTGCTCGCCCTCCCACCATCATCCTCGCCGACGAGTTCTGCACGGGCCTCGACCTGCCCACGGCGATCGGCGTTGCACATTGCGCCCTGACACGCTGCGCGAGTCGCAAGAACGTCGTGCTGCTCGCCGCAACCTCGCGCGAAGACCTCATCGACGCCGTTCGCTCGATGCCGACATGGCTTGTGATTGACATTGGTTCTGCCTGAAGCGTTCTCCGCCAGTGTTGCCGGTCTTCAAGTTCCGACTTCCGTCTTCCCACTTCCCACTTTCACGCCGCAATCCGCAATCCAACATGCTCCCCCAACCCACCATCTCCCCCGGCACAGCCGCCGATTACACCGCCCTCGCGCCGCTGCACTACCGCGCCGGCCCGCCCGCGACCTGCGCGCGTGTCCTCATCGCGCACTGGCAAGCCCACACCGCCGGCATCCTCATCGTCTCCATGCCCACGCTCAACGCACGCTGGCGGCCGCTCCTGTGGCCCGGCGAGTTCGATTCGCCCGACCGGCGCGAGAACGCGCAGCGCATCAACTCCCAACTCCGCTGCATCTCCCGCGTCGTCATCGACCCGCGCTTCCGCGCCATGGGCTTCGCCACAGCCCTCATCCGCGCGTACCTCGCCTCGCCGCTCACGCCGCGCACCGAGGCCGTCGCCGCGATGGGCGCGGTCTCCGGCTTCTTCATCGCGGCGGGGATGCGCGAGGTT
>CAYMWG010000421.1:0-2345 GCA_964393765.1 uncultured Phycisphaeraceae bacterium | reverse complement strand
CTTCTCGCTGGTCCACGCTCGCCCGCCTGCCACGGCCGGCACTCGCATGATCTGCCCCGCCATCGACGAGGTCAGCAGGATGTACGCCCCATCGGCATCGGCACGCAGCAGCGTCGGGTTCAGGCCGCCCATCGCGCCCTGCCACGCCTTGCCGACGAGTTGTCCTCCCTTCGCCGCGGCGTTCGACCACAGCACCATCTCGTCGTCCTTGATGGTCGCGAAGCACGCCGGCGCGCTCGGGCGGTCGCCCGGCAACAGCGGCTCAATGAGCGTCAGATTCGCAAGCACCTGCACATCGTTTTCTCCGGACCGCAGATCGCCAATCGCGGGCCAGCGAACCGTCATCGCGATCCGCTCATCCAGTTCCGCCGCCAGCGCAGCGCCATCCAGCACCTTCTCGCCGGCGCGCAGCGGCACACCGGGGAAGTTCGCGCGTGCCAGCCGCAGCGCCGCCGCGGCCGAGGCCGCCTGCCCGCGCGCCGACAACGCATCGACCAGTTCGCCCGCCAGCCGCCCGACCGCGAACGGGTCGGCCCCCGGCACGCGCACGGAGGCACGCAGGCCCGCCTCCAGCGCGGCCAGCCGCTGGTCCTCCTGCTCGGGCGTGCTGTACGCCGCGGCCAAAAGCAAGTGTGCCCGGGGCACCACCGACGACAGCGGGTACCGCGCTGTCAGTTCCATCAACTTCTCCGGCGCTGGCGCGGGGCCGAGGGCCGCCAGCGCCGCCTGGGCCTGCGATTCCTGGGGCGCGTAGACCCCGCCCCCGTTCTTCTCGACCAGTTGCTCGATGCGGCGCGAGGCCTCGAGGTCGGCGCGCACCGAGAGTTGCACGCCCCGCCACGTCGCACCGCCCAGCACCGGCTCATCGAGCACGCGCTGGTACGCCGCGACCGCCTGCCCGGCGCGCGAGGCCCCTTCCTCGACCCGCCCCAGCGCCATCAGGTGCGTCACGCGGTCATCGGGCGTGCTCGTGCTGCGGCCCATCCGCTCGACAAGCGCCGACAGCAGCGACCGGTTCTCGATCCGCGGCCCGCGCCCCCTTATGCCTCCCGTCATCCCCGTCGATCCGGCGGTCCGTTCATCCACCGCCCCGCCTTCGAGGCTGTTAGTCGTCATCTCGCGCAGCGCATCGAACAGCCGCCGCATGGCCTCGACCGAGGTCTCGAGCCCCGGACCCGCGTCGATCGCCCGCAGCGCGCCGTCCACGCCCTCGAGTATCCGCTCGGGCCGACCCGCGCGGTACGCCAGTTCCGCGAACGTCACGGCGGGTGACGGGTCATCCGGCCCGGCCTTCATCCGCGACAGGAGCATCGTCTCGGCCACATCCCACAGCAGGTAACTGTGCAGGCGCGAGTCATCCGCAACGACCAACTGGCTCTCGACCGGCACGATCGTTCCCGGTGAATCAAGGTCCATCATCACCGGCTCGGCATCGGGCGTTGCCGGATCGAAGATCGCCAGCCCCGAGGGCACCGGTGCGACGAGCCGATCTCCCGCGACCACGACGCGCCCATGCACGCCCGGCGGCACCAGTCGCGCGGTGACACGGATCGCGCCATCCACAAACCCGTCCATCGGCACGAAGCCGATCTGGTCAGCGCCGATCCCCGCGAGGTGCCGGCCCACCTGCACGATGTACTCCGGCGGCACGATCCCGAACCGCTCGGTGGACCGCTGCGCATCGGCCATGCCCGTCGCCCGATCGAGCCGCAGGATCGCCTTCTGGTCCGGCGCGAGCGCGTACAGCCACGGCCCATCGGCGATCGGGCCGCCGATGCGCCACGGCACCGCGCCATCCCGCACGCTCAGCGCATCCACGGGCGCGCGGCGCACCCACACCGGTCGGCCCGTGGCGACCTCGAACGCGCCGATCGCGCCCAGCCGGTCGCCGCGATACACCACACCCTCGGCGATCAGCGAGGACTCGGACCCGCCCGGCTGCGACATGTACGGCAACATGCCGCTGCTGCCCAGGGGCCGGACCCACAGCGTCTCGCCCGTCTCAAGGTCAAGCCCGACAAGCACGAGTGACAGGAGCCGGCGCTCCGCCAGCGCCTTGCGCGCGCCGACCACCACCACGCCCTCATCGATCGCCACGGGCCCGCGCACCACCGCGTCCACCAGCGACGGGTCCACGCCCGCCAGGTCCACCGACCACTTCACGCGCCCCGTCAGCGTGTCCATCGCGCTCACGCGCGTATCGCCATCGCGCGAGCCCGAGAGTTCGCGCCCCGTCGCCGCGACCGCCGTGCGAGCCTTGGCCGTCACGCTCGCCACATCTGTCGGGTTGAGCGCCCAGCCGCGATACCCCGGCTGGTCGAGCCGCGCGCCGCGCCGCGCCCCCC
>CAYMWG010000420.1:0-2360 GCA_964393765.1 uncultured Phycisphaeraceae bacterium | reverse complement strand
ACCGCCTCAGCGGCCTGAACCACAAGACCAGCAACTTCGCCGGCACCACGCTCGAGGCCCGCATCGCGCGCGTCCGCGCGGGGATCGAGGGCGGGCGCGATGGCGACCTCATCGACCTGCCCGGCATCTACTCCCTCGAACTCGACCAACTCGAATCGCGCGTCGCGCGCGAGGTTCTCGCCGGGACGCTCGCTCCCCGCGGCCACACCATCGGCGTCCCCGAGGTGGTCTTGGTTGTCGTCGATGCCACCAACCTGGCGCGGAACCTGACGCTCGTGGGTGAGGTCATACGCCGCCGCCTGCCGACGCTGATCGTCGTCAACATGATCGACCTGGCGCAGCGCCAGGGCCTGACGATCGATCCGCACAAACTCGGCGAGGCGCTGGGCTGCGGTGTCGTGACCTCCAACGCGCGCACGGGGGAGGGTCTCGATCAGGTCCGCATCGGCATCCGCGCAGCGCGCATCCCCGCGCCGGTGCGTCCGGTGCCGGGCGACGGCCCGCAGGCCGCGGCGGCGGGAGCAGAGGCAGGGGGCGGCGCGACGGCGCTTCGGGTGTGGGCCGAAGAAGTCTTCGCCCTCGCCGCCGCGGACAACGTCGGGCGGTGCGCCAAGTGCAACTACGACCTGCTGGGCCTGCCGCGGCGGGGCAAGTGCCCCGAGTGCGGCACGCGCTACTTCCGCACCGAGGTGACGGCGACCGAGGCGACCACCGACCGCATCGACCGCGTGCTCATGCACCCGTTGCTCGGCGTCATCGTGTTCGCGGCGATCATGACCGGCCTGTTCTGGTCCCTCTTCGCGCTCGCGGCCTATCCGATGGAGTGGATCGACGGCATCTTCGGCTGGACAACCGGTATCCTGCACGGCGTGCTGCCCGAGGGCAGCATCCTGGGCGACCTGCTGACCGATGGCGTGGTCGCGGGGATCGGCGCGACGGTGATCTTCCTCCCGCAGATTTGCCTGCTGTTCTTCCTGATCTCGGTGCTGGAGGACACGGGGTACCTGGCGCGCGCTGCGCTGTTGATGGACCGCGTGCTGCGTCCCTTCGGCCTGCCGGGGCACGCGTTCGTGCCGCTGCTGTCGAGCCACGCGTGCGCGCTGCCGGGGATCATGGCGACTCGGGCGATCCCGGATCGCAAGGAGCGGCTGGCGACAATCCTGGTGGCGCCGTTTGTGACGTGCTCGGCGCGGCTGCCCGTATATGTGCTGCTCACGGGGCTGCTGTTCGCGGGCCAGCCCGCGCTGGCCGCGCTCGCGTTCGTCGGTTGCTATGCACTGGGCATCGCCGCGGCGGTGTTCAGCGCGCTCATCGCCCGCCGCACCATCCTCCGCGGCAAGGGCCGCCCGATGGTGATGGAACTGCCGACCTACAAGCTGCCGAGCATCCGCACCGCGCTGATCACGACGTACCACCGCGGCTGGGTGTTCCTGAAGAACGCGGGCACCAACATCCTGATGATCTGCATTGCGCTGTGGTGGCTGAGCAGTTATCCGAAGGTGGAGCCGCCGGACCGCGTGAATGGTCTTCGTCAGGAAATTGTTGCCGCCCAAAGCCTCGAACAAGTCGAAATCGTTGTCGAGGACGCCCCGGAAACCGGCAAGACCGCTTCGTTCCCAGGCGAGCCAATCTCCGGCTTGCCGGGTCGAACGCTTGTGCATTACCCAATACTGACGGTTGAACAAGCCTCGCGCTTTGCCGACCAACTCGAAGCCCGCCATCAAGCCGCGAACTCGTTTGCGGGCCGTCTCGGCAAGTTCATTCAGCCTGTGTTCGAGCCGCTCGGCTACGACTGGCAACTCTCGATCGGTGTGCTCTCCAGTTTCGCCGCGAGAGAGGTTTTCGTCTCGACGATGGCCGTCGTCGTCGCCGGGACGGATGATGCCGAAGATGAGGGCGTGCTGGCTCAGGTCGCGACCGCGAAGCGTGATGACGGCGTGACGCCCGTCTTCACACGCGCAACATCCTGGTCGCTGCTCATCTACTACGTTCTGGCGATGCAGTGCCTGCCCACGCTCGCCGTCACCGCGCGCGAGAGCGGCTCGTGGAAGTGGGCGGCGCTGCAACTGGTGTGGATGTGCGGCATCGCCTACCTCGCGGCGATGGTTGTGTACCAGGTGATGAAATGAGAGGGGTCCAGGGATCAAGGGAACGAGGGATTGGGGGGGAGGCAAGGCTGCGCGGTCTCGGCACGGCGGGTGCGTTCGTTCCGCTCTCAAAGCCCGGATCGCTTCTTCTCGGTCCCGCGTTGCTTGATCCCTCGATCCCTTCCCACGCTCGATCCCTTTCCCCCTTTCCCACTTCTGACTGGCAGTTCTGGGTCGCGACCGCGATCTTTGTTTTCGCCGCGGCGTGGCTTC
>CAYMWG010000419.1:0-2371 GCA_964393765.1 uncultured Phycisphaeraceae bacterium | reverse complement strand
CTGTAGTGGCTCCGCTCTCTGTAGTGGCTCCGCTCTCTGTGGTGGCTCCGCTCTCTGTGGTGGCTCCGCTCTCTGTGGTGGCTCCGCTCTCCAGAGCGGAGTGCGCCTCCTCTATCGCACTCGGACAGGTCGAGAACCCCGGCACGCCCCACGCCTGCGCGACCATCATCGACACCGAGCACGTCGCGCCCGCTCTCCCCCGCAGCACCAGCGACGATCTGTTCCCCGCGATCGACCGCCTGCTGCGCCGCAACGGTCTCTCGCCGCGCGACCTGAAGGGCGGCCGCATCGCCGTGAGCGTCGGACCGGGCGGTTACACCGGCCTGCGCATCGCCTGCGCTGCGGCCAAGGTCCTCGCCGACACCGTCGGCGCATCTTGCGTCGGGGTGCCAACCGCGCTCGTCGCACTTGATGCCGATAGCGGTAGCGCCCCGGGTGGCACCGCTCTCCAGAGCGGTGCTCTGCGGGCCGTCGCTCTCTCCAGCAAGTCTGACGCCGCGTGGGTATATGTCGAGGGGTGGGCCGACCCCGCCGCCCCCCGCTTCATCACTGTCGAGACCGCCGCGGCGTTTCTTGCCGAGTATCGCATCGGCCTGCTCATCGCTGACTCGTTCCTGCCCGCGCCGATCCGCGCGGCGTGCGCGGCCGCCGAAATCGTCATCGCTCCACCCAGGCTCTCCGCCGCGGCGTGCGTCCGGGCCTCTGCAACGCTCCCCGACATCGACCCCGTCGCGCTCGTTCCGATCTACGCGCGCGAGCCCGACGCGGTCACGCAGTGGCGGGCGCGGAAGGAAAAAGATTGAAAACTCGACGCTCAAACGTCAAAGCGAGAACCAAACGACTGCCAGCGGCTGAGTTTGAGCAGCCCTTTGATGCCCCGGGCGCGCCCGTCACTGGAGGGTGGCGGTGAAATGCCGAACAATGACTTCCATTTGACGAATCTTCACATCAAAGATCGTCGGAGACCTCGCTTTGGTCGTGAGTCTGATGATGTCCGGCCAGACCTTAAAGAACTTCCAGGTCTGTTCCTGAAAGGGGAGATTCATAAACGACTCCGCCATGACACAAAGGACATTCCAGTGCCGCGCGCGATGATTTTCAGTTGTGGTTTTCTGAGGATGCGACCGTCACCGAGAAGGGTAACAGGCTTTGGCGTCCATGCCGCCACGACGGGCAGCCACACGTCGTCCGCAGTGCCCTGCTCGAACCTGTCGCGGTGAGCGATCACCGGGTGCTCTGGACAGTAATGCTTGAGCATGTCCGCGAAGATCGGAGAGATGTTCTCGTCAGAGTAGAACGTCACGCGGCGGCTTGGTGTCCGTACCGCTCCTCAAATCGCACCGCTGCACCCACGTCCTTCCGGGTGATTCCGAACAGCCGGGCAACAAGATCGGCGCTGCGCTTGTTTGCCCGGAATGACGCCGCGACGACGCGAGTCGCCACGCCTGTACCGAGGACAACCGGCTGACCAAAGCTCAGCCGGGGATCAATAAGCACTCCCTTTGCGATGTTCCAACGCTCCGCCATCTGGGAAGTGGCGGAGTATTCGATCGGGGTCAATGTCTTACGAACGCGCGGAAAGAACCCCTGACGGGAAACGACATGCGTCAGCGCGGAGTCATTCACCTGCTTGGCGACATCCGTAAAGACCTCTTTGCCGTCGGTGTAGATTGAACTGTGTGCGAAGGGGTGGGCCGTGCCGATGTCGCTCTTCAGCGCCAAGTGTGCCGCGCGCACCTTCATCATCGACACGCCTTCTGCGCGGAGCTGGCCCGCAATCCACGCATCCACCATGTCCAGAAAACTGACAACGTGCGCGCCATCCATGGTCGCGTAGTCCGCTTGAAACACCGAATCGAGTTTGCGGTCGCTACGGGTGGTGAACCAGGAGCGGATACGCGGCTCCGGAAGGCTCGTGTACCTGGCCACGTCAGACAGCCGGTAAAGGCCGCGGCCAATCAGATTGAGTCCTTCACCTTTCATTTGCCGCCTCATGCACGCGCAGCCCTGTTAGGAGTATACTAGCGCATCCGCGTGATCCAACCGAAATCGGGCCAGCCATCACCATAGCGTGACAATCAGCCCGAAACGCTACTCACGGGTTTTCAACCAGCCGAGTTTGCGCTATGGGTTCGTCGGGCGTGCGCATGAAAAACCCCGCGACTCACCTCTTCTGAATTGATCGACGGCGTGGCGCGATGATGCGCCAAAGGGATAGTTTCAAGTTAGATCCGCTCCCCCCCCCGCGTACTCATCCACCAGCGCCCGCCACGCCGCGCACATCCGCGTGCCCACCGGACCCGGAACCGCATCACCTACCGCGCTCCCCTCGACCTTCATCGCCGGCAGCACGCCCCACGACGAGTTGGTC
>CAYMWG010000418.1:0-2372 GCA_964393765.1 uncultured Phycisphaeraceae bacterium | reverse complement strand
CCTCCCACCTACTCTCACCCAATGCCCACCACCACCCACTCCTCCGGCTCGCCCAACCCGCGCTTCCGCGGAGCCTTCACCGCCATCATCACCCCCTTCACCAAAGACGGCTCGGCCATCGACTTCACCCGCCTCTCCCAGCAGATCGCCGACCAGGCAAAGGGCGGGGTCCGCGGCATCGTGGTCTGCGGCACCACCGGCGAGTCGCCGACGCTCACCGAGGCCGAGTACGAAAAACTCGTGGGCGAGGCCGTCAGCCTCGGGCACAAGCACGGCCTCACCGTACTCGCGGGAACGGGGTCGAACTCCACCGCGCACGCTGTCCACCTGCAGAAACTCGCCAAGCGCCTCGGCGCCGATGCCGCGCTCTCGGTGAACCCGTACTACAACAAGCCCACGCAGGAGGGGCTGTACCAGCACTTCATGGCAGTGGCCGAGGCGACGGACCTGCCGATCATGCTCTACAACATCCCGGGACGCACCGGCGTGGCTCTGCAGACCGAGACGGTCGTGCGCCTGGCCGCGCACCCGAACATCCAGGCGCTCAAGGAAGCGACCGGCTCGCTGGACTCGTGCTCGGACATCGCGATGCACTGCCCGCGCCTGGCGGTCCTGTCGGGGGATGACCCGCTGACGCTGCCGATGGCCGCGGTCGGCGCGGTGGGCGTGGTGTCGGTGCTGAGCAACGTGGTGCCCGCGCGGATCAGCGCACTCTGCGACGCCTTCCTGTCGGATCGGTGGTCCGATGCGTTGACGATCCACCGCCAACTCGCCGCCCTGGGCAGGGCGCTCTTCCTGGAGACGAACCCGATCCCGGTGAAGGCGGCGATGGCGATCCTCGGGCGCGACACGGGAGCCGTGCGTCTGCCCATGACGCCGGCGAGTGAGAAGACGATCGAGCGGCTCCGGCAGGTGTTGACGAGCCACGAGTTGCTGTGATGCATGACCGTGGCATCGCCCTTTCGGGCGATGATTGATTTCGCACCGCCTGGAAAGGCTGTGCCAGGGGTTCTTCACCAATCCTGAACACGCCGTGCCTACGCTCCATCGCCCCATGCGCAAGGCCCCGCAAACCACCTCTTCCCGGGCGAAAAAACCCGTCGCCGTCCCCGCCGTCCCCGCCCGCGTCCTGGTCAAGGGACCTGTGCTGGCGGGCTTCACGGGCGCGATGAAGTGGCTGCTTGATCGCACCGACATCGAGCGCATCCGCCCCACGCGTGCGGTCGCGGACATGCTCAAACTCGACCGCATGCACGCCCTGATGACGCTCCTGGGCGAGCCGCAGAACGCGGTGCGGCATATCCACATCGGCGGGACCAAGGGCAAGGGCAGCACCTGCGAGATGACCGCCTCGTGCCTCGAGGCGTGCGGCTACACCGTGGGCATCTATACCAGCCCGCACATCATGGACATCCGCGAGCGCATCCGCATCAACTCGCGCCAGATCTCCCACGCCGACTTCGCGCGCGTCGCCCAGAGCGTCGCCGACGGCGCTGCAAACCTGCCCGCGTCCTCCGGCGAGCCCACGTTCTTCGAACTCATCACCGCCATGGCGTTCGTCTACTTCGCCGAGGAGGCCGTGGACGCCGCGGTCATCGAGGTCGGCCTCGGCGGTCGGCTCGACTCGACCAACGTCATCATGCCCGAGGTCGTCGCGATCACCAGCATCTCCCTCGACCACACCCAGATCCTTGGCGACACCGTCGAACTCATCGCCGCGGAGAAGGCCGGGATCTTCAAGCCCGGCGTCCCCGCTCTGACCATCCCCCAGAAGCCCGGCGTACTCGAAGTCTTCAAGGATGCCGCGGCACGCATCGGCTGCCCGCTGCAGGTCGTCGGGCAGGACATCGACTTCTCGATGCGCTTCGAAGCCTCCCCGAGCCACGGGCCCCAGGTACGCGTCTGCCTCACCACCAGCCGCAATAACTTCGAGCACCTCGTTGTGCCTCTCCGCGGCGAGCACCAGGCCACCAACTGCGGCCTCGCCCTGGCAATCCTCGACAAGCTCTCCGAACGCGGGTTCCACACGCCCGAAGATTGCATCGCCCGCGGCCTCGCCGCGGTGAAGTTGCCAGGCCGCATGGAACTGGCATGGTCATCTCCGCGCGTCATCGTCGATGGCGCGCACAACACCGACTCGATCCGCTGCCTGATCAAGGCGATCGGCGCGAATATCCCCTACGACTCGATGGTGATGATCTTCGGGTGCGCTGCGGACAAGGACATCGACGGGATGCTCGCGCAACTCGCCCTCGGGGCGGACAAGGTGGTCTTCACCAAGGCCGCGGGCAACGCCCGCGCGGCGGAGCCGGAGGAACTCGCCCGCCGCTTCAACGAACAGAACGGCAAGATGGCGCAGGTGGCCGGTGATG
>CAYMWG010000417.1:0-2375 GCA_964393765.1 uncultured Phycisphaeraceae bacterium | reverse complement strand
GCCAGCGGCCGCTGGCCCTTGTACCGCTCGCGCAGCGCCATTAGCCCCGGCATCTCGTGCTCGGCGAGGCGAATTTCCTTGCGCCCGAGTTCGTGCTCGGACATCTCGGCGACCTTGAAGTCGACCTTTCCGATCTTGTCAACGGTCAGGCCGGTGGTCTTGGACGGGGTCACTGCGGGTTTGGTCATTGTCGGCACTCGAATCTCCTTGGTTGCTCTCTGCTTACTGCTTTCTGCTCTCTACTCACTTCTGAATGCGCTGCACGCGAACAACCCCGGCCCCTTCGCCACGGCCTCCGGTGTCAGCGGCACGAAGCGCGTCCCGTCAAACCCTGCCGCGCGGAGCGCTCCGCCGAGGGCCGCCTCCGAGAATCCCAGCCAGTGGTGTCCCATCGTGTGCCGATAGGTCTGCCGGTCGTGCTCCACCATATCGACGATCAGGGCCACACCCCCCCGTCGCAGTACGCGCCGCATCTCCGCGAGCGCTGCGCCGAGGTCCGGCACATGGTGCAGCACCAGGAACGCTACCGCCGCGTCCGCGCTGGCATCCTTCAGGGGCAACTTCTCCACCTCGCCGCGCACGAACTCGACGTTCCGCCTTCCTTCAAGCCGCTTCTGCGCGGCCTTCAACATCGCCGCGGACGCATCCACCGCGATCACCCGCTTCACCAGCGGGCTGATCAGTTCCGACACGTTCCCCGTGCCGCAGCCGACATCCACCACCGTCCACTCCCGCGGCATGAATGTCAGCAGACTCTCTGCGGTGCACCGGGAGCCGAACAGTTCGCTTCGCACATCGTCCCACTGGCCCGCGACGCGCCCGAAGAACGCCTGCGAGTCCTGCCGCCGCTCGGCTACGACCGCGACCAGCCGACGGGCATCCTCGGCCAGTTCGGCCGTCGTCCCTGAGCCGGTCGGCCCGCCGAGTTGCTCACGCACCACCAGCCACAACTCGCGCGACGGTCGCGGCAGGTCGTCGAGCACCAACCGGTAGAACGTCGCCGTGCCCTCCGTGCGCTTGGCGAGCCATCCGCCATCGCCAAGCACCTTGAGGTGGCGAGAGACCGTGCTCTGGGGCAGTTGCACAATTCGTGAGACCTCGCCAACCGACAGTTCCTCCCGCTCCAGCACCCGAAGGATCCGCAAGCGCGCCATCTCGCCCAGCGCGACCAAGCGATCGGTGAGCAGGGAGTTGTGTGCGGAACGCTTCATTGGGGGGGTGGGGCGTTGCAAGGGCATCCTGCCCGTGTGTGGTGCTGACTGGACTATCCATCCGTCCATCCGGATAAACGGATGATAGATTGGGCGGTTCCGGGGTCAAGGCGACCACAGAGTGACCGGGGCTTCGTCCGGCGGAGCCCCCGCGGTCACGCGGGGGGTCGCTGTGAGAGTCACCGGAAGGAACCACGGAGATCACGGAAAACATGGAGGAGGAGTTAGTCAGACTTGCGGCTTCTCGTCTCATCGAGGCGGGCGGGAGCGAGTGCATACATGCCGCACAAATTCTTCGCCCGTGGATGCGCACGATGGTTGTCAGGGACTTCAGTCCCTGTTCATGGCTCCCAACCTTCTTCCGCCCGGAGGGCGGACGGCGATTGCGACGGCACCCTTCTCACACCCTCCCACACTCCGGACACACCTGCTGCGTCCTGATCCCACGCGCGGATAGCCGCAATGACGCGCTCCTGGGACCCCGGCCTGTGCAATTTCTCTCCGTGTGTTCTGTGATCTCCGTGGTTCATTCCGGATCAAACCCGCTGCTGCACAGCGGACGCCCTTGCTTACGCGCGGGTTGCTTGTCACGCCGTGAACGCCCAGGCTCGCGCCAAGGCCTCTACTCTGCTTCATGCCCACGCGCACAAAAACATCATCCGCCGACATCCAGCGAGTCCTCAAGCACGTCCGCATCCGTCCCGGCTCGAAGTTCCGAATCGCCAGGCACGACACCGCGTGGGTGCCGGGCGATGCGCTCCGCCCGCTCGAGGCCAAGGTCATCAAGGATCGCGCCCAGGAAATCCTGAGGCGCAACGTCGCGGAACTCGCCGATGCCCAGGAACTTCTGTGGGCGAGCGACTCGCATTCCGTGCTGGTCGTGTTTCAGGCGATGGACGCCGCGGGCAAGGACGGGACGATCAAGCACGTCGCCTCGGGCCTCAACCCGACCGGGTGCGAGGTGCGGAGTTTCAAGGCGCCCTCCATCGAGGAACTCGACCACACCTTCCTCTGGCGCGCCATGAAGGCCGTGCCCGAGCGCGGCAAGATCACCATCTTCAACCGCTCGCACTACGAGGATGTGCTGATCGTGAAGGTGCGCCCGGAACTTCTCGCGAAGACCAAACTCCCGCTGGGGATGCGCGGCGTGGGTGAGGGGGGGGG
>CAYMWG010000416.1:0-2380 GCA_964393765.1 uncultured Phycisphaeraceae bacterium | reverse complement strand
GTCAGCTCGACGTGCCGGTCATCGGGGTGGGCCGCTCGGACTGGTCCGACGACCAACTCCGGGAGCGGGCGCGTGAGAGCATCAAAAAGCACGGGGTTTCCGATTCTGCGGCGAGCAAAAAACTCTGCGGTCTTTTGCGCTATGTCAGCGTGGACTATTCCGCTCCGGAAACCTTTCAGACGCTGCGCAAGGCTCTGGGCAAGGCCCGTCACCCAGCGCATTACCTCGCCATTCCGCCCCAAATGTTCGACGTCGTGGTGAAACACCTAGAAGCCTCCGGCTGCGCCAAGGGGGCGCGCGCGCTTATCGAAAAACCCTTCGGCCGCGATTTGGCCTCCGCCAAGAAACTCAATCGGATTCTCCTCAGCATCTTTGACGAGTCGGCGATCTTCCGAATTGACCATTACCTCGGGAAACAACCGGTGAACAACCTGCACTTTTTCCGCTTTGCGAATGCGTTGCTGGAGCCAGTTTGGAACCGTCATCATATCGAGAGCGTGCAAATCACACTGGCGGAAGACTTCGGTGTCCAAGGCCGGGGTGGTTTCTACGAGGAAACCGGGGCGATCCGCGATGTGATGCAAAATCACCTGTTCCAAGTGTTGACCCACCTGGCCATGGAACCCGCGGCGGGCCCCGACAGTGAGTCGCTTCGCGACGCCAAAGTAAACGTTCTCAAAGCCACCACGCCGCTGAAAAAACAGAACCTCGTGCGCGGGCAATTTCAGGGTTACCGCAAGGAGCAGGACGTGGCGCCGGATTCCAAAGTGGAGACCTTTGCGGCCATGCAACTGGACATCGATACGGATCGCTGGCGGGGAGTCCCATTTTATCTCCGGGCCGGGAAGTGTCTGCCGGTCACCTGCACGGAGGTGGTGGTCCGACTCCGGCCAGCCGCCAATCGGCCGCGCGGCCTTGAGCTGGATGCCAACACGTTGCGCTTGCAGATCAGTCCAGAAATTCTCTTTGCGCTGGGTCTTAACGTGCTCGACCCCCAAGACCAAAAGTCCGGGAAGCTGGTGGAACTGGAGGCGTGCCGCCAGCAAGGCACCGAGGAGCCATCCGCCTACGAGCGCGTGCTCGGCGACGCCATGAAGGGAGATGCCGCGCTCTTCGCCCGACAGGATTATTCGGAAGAAGCCTGGCGCATCGTCGATGCGGCCCTGAAGGCGAAGACGCCCGTGCATGCATACAAGCCGGGGACTTGGGGGCCGAAGGATGCCGAGCGGGTCAGCCCTCCCGGTGGCTGGCACAACCCCGACGGCGGCGTCGAATCCAAAAAGAAAGCGTGCTCATGAAGTCCTCGACTCACACCGATGCCAGACCGGCCACAGGTCACGACCGCAAACTGGGAAGGCGGCACTCATGACCGCGATCTTCACCTCCCGTCTGTCGGCCGCGAGCACGCCGCTGAAGCACGCCTGGGAGCACACCGTAGGCAGCGGTCACGCGCCGCTCGCACTCCGCGCGGATTGGCAGGAGCAGCTCCGCCGCTGCCACGACGAGCTTGGCTTCCGGCATGTCCGCTTCCACGGACTGCTCTCGGATGACATGGGCACGCTCGTCGCCCGCCAGGACAAACCGCTCTACTCCTTCTTCAACGCCGACCGCATCTGCGACTTCCTGCTGTCGATCGGCATGCGCCCCTTTGTCGAGCTGGGCTTCATGCCGGAGATGCTGGCTTCGGGGCCCGAAACCGTTTTTCACTATCGGGGGAATATCACGCCGCCCAAGGATTACGACGCCTGGGGCACGCTCATCCGCAAACTAGTGGGCCATTGGGTCGAACGCTACGGCATCGCCGAGGTGCGTCAGTGGTTCTTCGAGGTATGGAATGAAGCGAATCTGCCGGCATTCTGGACCGGCACACAAGAGGACTACTTCAAGCTCTACGCGCATACGGCGCAGGCGATCAAGTCCATCGACGGGTCGCTCCGCGTCGGCGGCCCGGCGACATCCATGACCGCGTGGGTCGAGGAGCTGCGGGATTACGGCGAGAACAACCGCCTGCCCGTTGACTTCATCAGCACGCACATCTACCCGACCGACCCACTCGGCTTCGAGGGCGCGGACACGGAGGAGCAGCTCGCCAACAGCCCGCGGGACCTCCTGCGCGACCGGGCGAAACTCGTGCGCGAACAGGCGCGCGGACGCCCCGTCTATTTTACCGAATGGAACATCTCCTCCAATCCGCGGGACCACTACCACGACGAGCCGTTCGCCGCGGCCTACGCCGCCAGGATCGTGTTGGGGATGGACCCCTTCGTGGAGGGTTACAGCTACTGGACCTTCACCGACATCTTCGAGGAGAACTACTTTCCCTCAATCCCGTTCCATGGCGGGTTCGGTCTGCTTAATCTCCATGGCATCCCAAAGCCGA
>CAYMWG010000415.1:0-2390 GCA_964393765.1 uncultured Phycisphaeraceae bacterium | reverse complement strand
TCCAGCGCGGCCTTGGTCGGGAACAGCGGCCGGAACGTGTCGCACATCACCGCCAACTCGCTGGTGAAGGTTGCGCTCAGCGACGCCTCCACCGTGCCGGGGTGCGGGCCGTGCGGGATTCCCTGCGGGTGGAGCGTCAGGCTACCGACCTCGATCCCCTTGCGCGAGCCGAAGTTCCCCTCGACATAGTACAGCACCTCATCGGAATCGAGGTTCGAGTGGTTGTACGGGACCTTGATCGCCTGCGGGTGATAATCGAGCATCCGCGGCGCAAACGTGCAGATGACAAAGTTGTGCGCCTCAAAAGTCTGGTGGATCGGCGGGGGCATGTGCAACATGCCGGTGATCGGTGAGAAGTCGCCGGCGTTGAAGATAAACGGGTAGTAGCACCCGTCCCACCCCACCACGTCCAGCGGGTTGTAGTGGTAGGTGTAACTGTGGACCTGGTCGCGCGCCTTGATGCGGACCTCAAACCCCCCCCCATCGCCCTTCTCATCCCACGTCAGCGGGAACTCGGGCAGTTTCAGGTCGCGCTCGCAGTACGGCGCGTGCTCAAGAAACTGTGAGGTCTTCTTGCTGACATACCCCGGCGGCGGGCCGATGTGGCTCCCGTTGGTCGTTTCGATCAGCAGATATCTGCCGAAAGGCATTGACTCATGTGTCCAGTTCTCAGGAGCACCCGCCGGACGCCAGTCCGATTGCGGAATACCCCACCGTCCCGGTGAGAGTTCCTGGACAGTCACGCCATATCGCTTGTGTTCGCGGAGGCTTCCAGCGAAGTTCTTCGCGTCGTAAGGCTGCCCCTCGTTTACACCCGAGATTCGCGTCATCGACCGCAACACTTCATCTTTCGTCACTCCACCCGGTTGCGAAAAGAGTTCGAACAGCTTGCGACTTTGATCCGCGTTCGGCGCATTCCGCATCGAAGCCGGCATCTGCGGTGGTGGTGCATTGTCCCAGATCAGTTTGTAGATCACACCCTTGGGGATCACCAGATAATCCCGCGGCCCGAACTTCAGCGTACCGAGCATCGTGTGGCAGGTGCCCGAGCCGAAGTGGATGAAGAAGCACTCGTCCCCCTGCCCGTTCTTGAAGTGGTACGGCATCTGCTCCGCGGGGTTGCCGACAGCCATTTCGACATCGGCGTTTCCAAAGAGCACGACGCGCCCGGTGACAAAGTCGCCGTTGGGCTTCATCGGGGCGGACTTGAGGTGTCGCATCCGCATGATGTCGCGCTCGACGTACTCCACTTTGGTCGAATACTCTGGCTTCCAGCCGTAGACCTGCGTCGGCGGGTGGATGTGGTACATGGTGCTCGAGGGGCCGGTGAAGCCCTCGGTGCCGAAGAGTTCCTCGGAGTACAAGCAACCGTCGGGGCGACGGAACTGCACATGGCGTTTGCGGGGCATCAGGCCGAGCCTGGTGTAGTAGGGCATTGCGAATCTCCCGGCCGCGGTCTTTGCGGGCCTTGACCAAATGTTACGCGCTTGATTGCCGGTGGCACTGCCCTCCAGGGCAGTGTCTGCATTGCCCACCGGTCTGGAGACCGGTGCCACCGAAGGCCGGCAAGAGTCAGCCCGCCGCGTAGTTTGCCGGGAATAGCCGGCGCTCGACCGCCTCGACCAGCGCGTGCAGGAGGAGCATGTGCAGTTCCTGGATGCGGTCGGACTGTTCGCCGGGGACGATCCACTCGAAGTCGGCCTGGCCCGCGGCCTTGCCGCCGCCCCGTCCGAGGAATGCCGCGGTGCTCATGCCACAGTCCTTGGCCGCGCTGAGAGCGTTGAGGATGTTGGGGGAGTTGCCGCTGGTCGAAAGTACAAGCAGAACGTCGCCCTTGCGCCCCAACGCCTGCACCCAGCGCGAGTACACCTGATCAAAGCCGTAATCGTTGGCGGTGCAGGTGATGTGACCGGGGTCTATGCAGGCAATGGCCGCAAGCGGCGGCCGCTCCTTGCGGAACCGGCCGGTGAGTTCCTCGCAGAAATGCATCGCGTCGCAGGCCGATCCGCCGTTGCCGCACGCCATGACCTTCCCGCCCCCCCCCGCGCGAAGCCGCTCCGCGAGCAGGTCGGCGAACCGCTCCAGCATCGCAGCGTGCTCGGGCTTGGCGATCAGCGCATCGAGCGCTGCGCGAGCCTGCTGGAGCGAAGCCAAACTGGCGGGAAGCCCACTGGTCACACCGGGAGTCTATCGTGGCTCGCGCCGGGGGGTGTCGTGCGGCTTGCCTCGCTCGCCCACCCGAACCCTTGGGCACACGGCGGCCGGATGTGGTACAAAGCCGCCGCAGGTCCGATCCGGGTTCGTTTGCAGGAAGCGTCATGCCAGAGCCGTTGCACACCACCTTTCGGCACTTCGCACCGGCCGCGGCCGTGATCCTCCGCGCGCACGGG
>CAYMWG010000414.1:0-2396 GCA_964393765.1 uncultured Phycisphaeraceae bacterium | reverse complement strand
CCCGTTCCCCCTCCCGTTCCCCGTGCAACCAGCGCGTTCCGCCCGGCTATCCGCCGCGAGGCACGAATGGAGTCTAACACCGCACGACGGACTTTGCCCGTCTGGGCCTCGTATTTCCAACCGTTTGTGTCAGCGGCCGAGAATGGGGGGGCGGCGTTGGACAACACGACCCCTCCGTGAACGCCACCCCGGACCGCCTGTACACTGCGGTCGATCGACCGATTCCCATGGCCGGAGGTTTTTATGCTGTGCGCCCGTCCCCGCTTGCTGGTTGCATCGATCTTGGCCACCGCACCCTTGGGGTGTGCCGCGAACACAGCCGCGCCGGTGATGCACTTGGAATCCGCTTCGACCACGGCCTCGAGTGTTGTTGCTTTTCCGGAATACCCCTGCCTCTCGCCGGATGGCATGACGGTGGTATTTGCATGGGCTGGGGACCTCTGGGCCGCTCCGACCCTTGGGGGAACAGCCAGCCGCCTGACCGCTCACCCCGCCACGGAGCGCAGAGCTGCGTTCTCACCGGATGGGTCGCTTCTGGCCTTCGAGTCGGATCGCGACGGAACCAGAAACATCTATCTGATGCCTATTTCCCTGGAGTGGGGGGGGGCCTCGCTGGTCGGCGGATCGATTTCCCGGGTGAGCGCCTCGGATCGGCCACAGGCGCTCTCGGCCTTCTCCCTTGACGGTAAGTCTATATATTTCACGAGTTTACATGAGCCTGAACTTCATCGAGGTTCGCGCCTGTACGCCGTGGACCTGCTTCCGGAAGCCCCCGAGCCGGGCGTGCCCGTAGGTGGACCCGCCCGCGAACTGACAGGTGCCTTCGGAAGCACTACCCGCCCGATGCCGGACGGCGACATCCTATTTCATCGCGGCCGGTTCGACCCCGACCGCCCCACCTATCGCGGCTCGGGCAGTATGGATGTGTTCTCTATGTCCTTGGAGGACAAGAGTTTTCGTCAGATCACTATCGATTCGGCACACGATTTCGACGCTTGGCCTGGGATCGATGGCTCGGTTGTCTTCGTCTCCAGCCGGAGCGGCCAGAACAACCTCTGGATGCTTCCTAAAGGTGCTTCGGAGCCTGGGACCAAGCCCGCCCAACTGACCAACTTTCAGCCCGCGCCCGAAGAAACCACGATCGGGCACGGGGTGCGCGACCTGGCAGTCTCCGCCGACGGGCGGATCGCGGCGTTCTGCGTCTGGGACGGTCTCTATCGCCTGGACCTGACCCAGCCGGGGGCTGAGCCGGCTCGAATCACCATCCACGTCGGCGCGGACACGCAGTCAATCGACTTCCAGCGGGTGAACATCGGAGCAATGGTCTCCGAGGCCGCTCTGTCCCCGGATGGCAAGACCATCGCCCTCATTGCCCGCGGCGAGGTGTACATCCGACCGGCCACAGAGGGTCGGTCTGGTCGCCGCCTCACGACGACGCACGGACGCGAGCGGGACCTCGCGTGGTCGCCCGATGGTGGCACGCTGTACTTCGCCTCCGATGAGCCTGCGCAGGGCGGTAGTGAATCCCCGGCCGGGGCATATGCGATCTTTGCCGCGACGGTCGCTATCGCGCGGGAGGACATCAAGCCCCCCAAGCCCGAAGAGGCAAAGGAAGAGGCAAAGGAAGAGGCAAAGGAAGAGGCAAAGGAAGAACCCAAGGAACAGGCGAAGGCGGAACCCGCGACGGCAGATGTCCCGAAGAGCGATGCCGCTCGCGCCGATCCGGACAAGCCTGAGTCGAAGAAGACCGACCCCAAGAAGACTGATCCGAAGAAGCCCGACCCCGGCAAGCGATGGGCCGAGGCCATCACCTTCGACACCAAGCCGCTGGTTGCCGCCGATGACGACTGCCGCAGACCGATCCCCTCACCCGACGGCAAGCGTCTGCTCTACATCCGCGGTCGCGGCGACATCATCGTGCGGGAACTCACCGGCGACAGTGCGGGCGTCGAGCGCGTGCTGGTGAGGAGTTGGGATACCGGCGGCGAGGCGCTCTGGGCGTCCGACTCCATGCACGTTGTGTACGCGGTCAACGACCTCGACTTCAACACAGACATCTGGCTCGTCGATTCGACCAAGGCAGATGCCGCGCCCATCAACCTGACGCGCCACCCCGACAACGACTTCTCGCCGCGTCTGAGCGCGGACGGGAAGGTGCTGTCGTTCCTGTCCGAGCGCGGGAGCGGGGACGACGCGATTGATGTGTACCAGGTGTACCTCGACCTCGAACTCGATGGCATGAGCGCGTACGACCGCGACGACTACTTCAAAAAGGCGGCGGAGGTTGCGGGCAAGCGCAAGCCGCTGGAAGTGAAGCCGCCCAAGCCCGCCGCGAAGGAAGCATCGGCCTCGAACTTCAGGGGCTTGGGGTCGGCGGCGGGGGCGTCGGGCTTGTC
>CAYMWG010000413.1:0-2425 GCA_964393765.1 uncultured Phycisphaeraceae bacterium | reverse complement strand
CACTTCTACCTCTCGGCCAGGATGTAGCAGATGAACGAGTCGCAGGCGTCGCCGTGCGCGGCGGGCTTGAAGTTGCCATCGCCCCCGCCCCGGCCGTCATCGCCCTCCCAGTACACGATCGAGCGGGCAAAGCCGGCATCGGCCAGCACATCGCGGATTTCCGGGAGCGTCCAGTGCCGCCATTCGTAGGTAAACGAGTCGCGCAGGCGTGAGCGATCCGGGAACTCGAAGTGGATCTTGCAGAGCATGTCGCCAGCGATGGGGTCGTAGGCCGCGTGGTCCCAGATGTAGGTGAAGGCGTTGCGCGAACCCTTGCGGCCGATGGGCCTGTGCTCCTTGCAGATTCGTGTGGCATCGGACCCGCCGCAGGCGTCCATGAAGAACACGCCGTCCTTGGCCAGGCTCTTGCGAACCGCCGTGAAATAGTCGAGCAGGACCGCACGCTCCTTGAAGCACCAGTACGAGAAGTTCATCGCGAGAACGGCGTCAAAGCCGCGCGGAGCCAGTTTGGGGAGGCGGGGCGGACGGAGCACGTTCGCGCGAAGGATGTGGACGCGGTCCTGCTGTGCGGGCGAGAGTCTGGCGAGGTTGTGCGCACGTCCCCACGTGACCGGCTCGGGGTCAATGTCGAGGCCCGCGGCGATGTTTGCGGGGTTGCGCCGGACCCACTCGCAGCAGACTCCAAAGGTGCCGCAGAAGTCCTCGCGGATGATCCGGGCGGGGCGCTTGCGAAGGCTCCTGAACGTTTTGGAGACGAAGTCCACCTCGGCCTCAAAGGACTGGACCGCGCGCTGGTACAGGTCGTAGCGGTCGGCAGCGCGGGCGCGTCCCTTGGGCGCGGCTGAGGTTGCGGGTTTCTCGATGCGGCGTCTCTCGTTGGCTTTGGTTCGTGGCATAGGGCCGGCAGTGTACAGAGGCCGGCTGAGGCACGCGGGAGAGCGGTGGAACCCGGGAGCAAAGCCCGTCCGATGGGGAGCCGATGAGGTACTCGGACAGTCCTGCGTGACTACTGGGAGCAAGGGTTACAGGACGCTGTGCGCCTAAACTGACCCCCCGCTGCCGGGCATGCTGCGGCGTTGAATGGCTTGAGCGAAGGAGAACCCCATGCGGCTTTCGATGGTTGGGACCGGGTACGTGGGCCTCGTGACGGGGGTGTGCCTTTCCAATACCGGCAACGATGTGACGTGCCTGGACACGGATGCCCGCAAGATCGAGATGCTCCGGGCGGGGGGATGCCCAATCTATGAGCCGGGGCTGGTTGAGTTGATGGAGCGGAATGTCGCCGCGGGGAGGCTGAAGTTCACGACCGACTCGTTCGCGGCCCACAAGGACGCGGACATGATCTTCATCTGCGTGGGCACGCCCAGCGATGAGCGTGGCCACACGGACCTGAAGTACATCCACGGGGCGGCGGACGACATCGCGGACATTCTCAAGCGGCTTGGCCCTGGCCAGAAGCCCAAAGTGATCGTCGTGAAGAGCACGGTGCCGGTAGGCACGACGTTCATGGTGCGTGACCGCATCCGCGAGCGCGTCGGGCCGACAATACCTTTCGATGTCGCCGACAACCCCGAGTTCCTGAAAGAGGGAGCGGCGATCGAAGACTTCAACAAGCCCGACCGTGTGGTCGTGGGCGTCGAGAAGGAGTGGGTGGGCGAGGCGATGCGTGACCTGTACGACCCGTTCGTGCGGAACGGGCACCCGATCTACATCATCGACGTGCTCAGCGCGGAGATGGTGAAGTACGCCAGCAACAACTTCCTGGCGACGAAGATCAGTTTCATCAACGAGATGGCCAACCTGTGCGAGGCGTACGGGGCGGACATCAACCGCGTGCGCGAGGGGATGTGCTCGGACAAGCGGATCGGCCACCAGTTCCTGTACCCCGGTCTCGGCTACGGCGGGTCGTGCTTCCCCAAGGACACCTTGGCCTGCATCATGATGGGGGACAAGGCGGGGATCGAGGCGACGCTGAGCAAGAGCGTTCACGCCGTGAACCAGAAGCAGCGGGACCGCTTCTTTGACAAGATCCAGACGCACTTCAAGGACGATGGCGGCGTGCAGGGCAAGACGCTGGCGTTCTGGGGGATCGCCTTCAAGCCGCGGACCGACGACATCCGCGAGGCGCCGGCGCTCACGCTGATGCGCAAGGCCGCGGGGTTCGGCGCCAAGGCGGTCGGGTATGACCCGGTGGCAAACGCGAACGCGCGGCGCGAACTCGGGAATGCCGCGGTGATTGTCGAGGACATGTACGAGGCGGTGCGGGATGCCGATGCGCTGGTGGTGTGTACGGACTGGGACGAGTTCAAGAGCCCGGACTTTGACCGCCTGAAGAAGACGATGCGGCGGCCGGTGATCTTCGACGGGCGGAACCTGTACAAGCCGGCGCAGATGGCGGGGCTGGGCTTTGCGTATTACTCGGTGG
>CAYMWG010000412.1:0-2429 GCA_964393765.1 uncultured Phycisphaeraceae bacterium | reverse complement strand
ACGCCGCGCGATCGCAGGGCCGAGCCCGGCGAGCATGGTCCGCAGATGCCAGAGGAAGGGGTGCCTTTCCTCCGGCACCTCCATCCCCCGGGCGGCAGGATCCTCCCGGAACTGCTACCGTCTACCCCTACAGGAAGCGTGCATGCAGATACGGCTGAAGTTTCACGGACAGGACTACACGGTCGATCTCCCGGCGCTGTCGGAGGAAGACTACGAGGCTGCTCGCGCGACCCTCACCACAGACCTCGCCCGCCCAGAGGGAGAGGTAAAGAACCGGGAAGCTATCTGCTCCGCCTTTATCACGCTCGTCCGCCGGGCACCCGAGGAGAATCCGAGCGACCTGTGGCACCACGTTGTGTACCGACTCTACTGCGACATTCTTCCCAAGACCCGCCACCAGAACCCGTCACAGAGCTGGGTCCGAGCGTCCGGTGACGCTCTTGAGCTTTTTCTCGAGCAGTGGTACGGGCCGATCCTCAAGCCGCACGAGAATTCTATCGCAGCGCTCATCGGGCGAGCCAAGAAGCGGGAGACGCTTGCCGCGTTTGGCATCAGTGATGCCGTCGGTGACAGCAAGCTCGATGTTTCGCTGGCGAAGTTTGTCGCGGGGAAGAATCTGGTGCCTTTCGGCGGGGTCCATGTGAAGGCGAGTCTTGCCGAGCGAGTCTCCGATGACATTCCATGCAGTCGTGCGCTCCAGAAGAAGGGGTTCTTTTCACCGTTGTGGACGCTGGATGTGAAGTCGTTCCCGCCGCCGCATGGGAATCTCGTGAACCGTGGCGAACTGGGCTCGCCGGAATCACCGAGCGAGAAACGAAAGTATGTAGAAGTACACGGTGACTTCGACAACTGCTATACCGCGAACACAAGGTCGGCACCGAGCGGATCGAAGACGAAGAGCGGCAAGCGCATCATCGTCCTGAATCTCGCCAACCAGCCGGACCAGTTCGCCCAGGACGTCATTGCAGCTGCGGCAAAGAAGCGGCGCTGAACAAGTGGTCCGCGCCGGCAAGCGACGTTGAACGATCTGCGTGTTCGCAGTGGGACGGGTCGAGCTCAAAGCCCACCCATTCATGTCCGAGTTGCCGCGCCGCGCGCGCCGTCGTGCCGCTTCCCATGAACGGATCGAGCACGACACCGCGAGACTCCAAGCCCGCGGCCGAAATGCACTGGATGGGAAGATCGATTGGGAATGTGGAGCAATGCTCGCCATTGTTCGGCGTCTGCACGAGCTTCCACACGCTTCCAACCGGCGGCTTGACCCGGAACGAGTGCCGCTCGCTCTTCGCCAAGATGTAGATGGGCTCGTGCCGTCGGTGTGGTCGACGGCAAATCCCCTCGGGCATCGGGCGCGACTTCTCCCAGACGACCTCGCCACGGAAGAGTGCGCCACGATCGCACAAAGCGAGAACGACCCTCTGGGGCAAGGCAAGCAGGTTCCCGTATTGGAGCCACTGAGCGTCGGAATCGATGAAAGCCCGCCGTGAGCCACGCTTCTTCGTGTACGCCGAGTTGGTGGGATCGAGCCCGGTGCCGTCAGCACCAAGAGTGCTGTACCGATGGTCATCTTCACGCCAATTGATCGGTGTGTTGTACGCGTCTCCGATGTTGAGCCACAGCGTGCCCGACGGCTTCAAACAACGCAGACACTCAGCGAGAATGGCCGTTAGCGCTGACACATAGTCGCGCGGATCAGCCTCGGCACCGATGCCGGCGGTCCCGCGCTGGCCCCAATACGGGGGCGACGTCACAATGACGTCTATCGAATCCGCTGGGAGTCCCCGGAGACCTTCGGTGCAGTCCACATTGTGGGTGCGATTCAGTTCCCAGCTACCAAGCACCCGGTTTGTTGCCTCAGCGTCCATTCGGCTTCCTGATCCTTTGCAGCAGCCGCTCCAAGTCTTCCTTGCGGTAGAGCCTGTAGCCGTTGATGGGATGGCGGTGCGGTGCAAGCCGCCCATGCCGGTCCCAGTTCCGGAGAGTAGACGCTGAGACTCCGAGGAACTCCGCCGCTTCACCGACCGTGAGGTACGCGCTGAGGTCGAGGTTCTTTGGGGCATGAGCCAAGATTAGCAAACCTTGTCAAAGATTGCAAGCAAGCAGGCCAGGTTTTCTTCTAAACGATCATACCGCACGCGACGGTGGGTGCGGAAAGAGGCGGAGCCGTCATTCTCGCCCTGTCTGCTGCAACGGGTGGGGCTCGTTCGGCCTCGCTCCTGCCCCCCCAGGGGCTGCGCTTGAACCTCTATTCACCCCCACCACCTGACGGGTCATACATCCCTCCCACGGGGACCGGGATGTCGCCGCGGCGAAGAGAGACACACAAGATCGCACCCCCCCCATCCCCCTCCCAGCTGGTGGATCAGGCGGGGTTGGGGGGAGCGGTGGTGAGGAAGAAGGTCCGAATCACCATCCCTCGGGGCCCCCGC
>CAYMWG010000411.1:0-2436 GCA_964393765.1 uncultured Phycisphaeraceae bacterium | reverse complement strand
TGCACCTTGGAAGCCGCGGTCGCGACCGACGCCGCCACGCAGGAACCAGGGGCGTAATTGGCGTGCCGGTCACCCTGCGCACTCCCCCTACACTGCCCACGCATGGAGCCAGCCTCCCCACACACGCTTGCGCCGGTTCACCCAGTCCACGCGCCGACGGCAGGTGCCGACGTTCTTGCGACGCACCGGATGTCTACTCCAGCGGACAGAGCGCCGTGACGCTGTCGCAAGCCGCGTGAATCGTGAGTTCGTGGACACCGATCGGGCCGGGAACCATGCCTCCGGCAACTTGGCCCGCTCCCGCGCTCTGGCCTGCCTGGCCGGCATTCACCTGCACACCGATCAACGCCGGTCGTCAGTGCGAGTGCGAGTCGATTCGGACGGCACCGGCCTGCAGGACTGTTCCGTGCTGGTTCTTCTGGACTTGCGACATCGATTGTCAGGAGAAGCGGAGGTGCCAATACACTCCCGGCCTCGATCCAGGGACGCCCGCGGGGTGTCCCGCAACCACCCCCCCCGGTTCGATCCCCCCTGTGAACTGCGATGACTATTGGCGGGAACGCTAAGTTGCGCAGCACCCTTCGACCGGCGGCGGCGTTCGTCGTCACCGCCGGTGTTTGCGCGCTTGTCATTGTCCTGTGCTGTCTGGTTGCGCACGCCGCGATGGCCCACATGATCGCCTCGCGAGGGGCGGCACGGGCCTCCTTCTTATCCGCGCTCGGGGAGCGGCGATGGAGCGATGTCCTCGCCACGCCGCGTGCCGACGACCAGGCCAACTGGCGGGAAATGTGTCAACGCTATCCATCCGATGCGATCGGTCGCTTGGCAGAATGGTCGCTGGAGCCCTGGGCATGGTTCGGGGCGAAACTCTGGGTGCATCTCCTGGTCGTGGTCGCTCTCATCCACGCGCTGGCCATCCTGCTCGCCGTCCTTCCGCTCTGGAGGGCGGTTCAACGCGGCGGCGTGCCCCGGCGCGCGGGGTTCCAACTCGCCGCGATTCAGGGCGCGTGCTCGCTCCGGGTGCTTCCCTCGCTCGTGCTGGCGTCCGTGTGTGTGGCCGGTGTTGCATCGGGTTGGGCCTATCTCACGCTGGTTGATGATCGGAGACCCGAGCCGACTCCGGCCACACTCGCCGTCTGCGGCCTGCTGTTCCTCATCGCCGATGCGCTGTTGCTCTGCGCCGCACTCCCGCGTGCCCTCGCCGCGCACCCCGCGATCGGCGCGACAATGTGCCCCCGGTGCGGGTACCAATCCATCGGAACGGTCGTGCGATGCAGCGAGTGCGGGCGCTCCAAGTGCGGGCCGCTGCGGTTCCCGTGGGCACCTGTGCTGGACAGACTTCCGGGTCCAGCCCAGACCGCCGCCATGCTGGTGGGCGTGCTTGCCCTCATGATCGGGGTGGTCGCGGCCTCGCCCGTGTTGTGCGCGGAGGCGCGCCGGCGGGTTCTCGCTGCGCCCGGTCCCGCACACATTGAGGAATACTATGTGAATCTCATGCCCGAACTTGACGGAGCGCCGATCGTCGTCCGAGGTTCCGCAGGTGTATTTGCACTGGTGCTCCACGATGACTTGCAGGCGGCGTGGTGGGCCGACCCCGGCGGGGTTTTTTTCGCAAAGCCACATTGGTTCGTGGCACGCGAGCATCGAGATGCCGTCCTTTCGGACCGTGGGTATCGAGAACTTCCGTTGCCCGACGGCGAGTCCGCGCGGATAATCTTGCGTGACTGTCGCCCGGATGTAGTTGTATTTCCCTGGCCGGTTGCTTCGGCCCGTTTTGCAGAGGGCGCGGTCGCCGCACGCATGAGAGCGTTGATTCCCAACGATTTGCGGTCTTTGCCTTCACCAACCCCGCCATGACCTCGTCTGACGGCCCAGCGGGGGCACCTCGACTCTCACCGCGGCATCTGCTCGCTCCCGACAAAGTCGATCTGCAGGCCCTCGATGTGGACCACCGTCCACTCGCCCGCCGCCCCCCCGCTGCGCCGCCACGTCAGCCGCCACCACGAGCGGTTGGTCATCCCGTCCACCTCCACACGCACGCGCGCGAGCGTTCGCCCCCCCGCTGCGCCCGCGCTGCCCGCTCCTCCATCATCGGTGTGCGCGGTGACCGACGGCACCGAGTGCCGCGTCACGCGGTACTCGCTGCCTATATACCGATCCACCAGGCCCACGATCCCGGCTTTGTCCTCGGTGTAGGCACGGCCGAGCACCCGCAGACCCACATCCTCGGCGAGCATCGGGGCGAGCGCTCGAAGGTCCGGCTGGGCGGCCGCGGCGACCAACTCCCGCGTGCGCTGCACCAGCACCTCCCGCTGCGTGGTGACCAGAAATGACGTGACGACGCACAATGCCGCGACCAGCGCGAGTGCCCCGGCGGCCAGCGCACCCTGCCTCCCCCCCCCCCCCGCCGCGCGCGTTGAGGATGAAGAACACGAC
>CAYMWG010000410.1:0-2452 GCA_964393765.1 uncultured Phycisphaeraceae bacterium | reverse complement strand
CCTACGACTACCTCCACCTGTTCGAGCAGCACGGCGTCTCGCTGCAGATGGGCGGCAGCGACCAGTTCGGGAACATCGTCTGCGGGCTGGACCTGATCCGGCGCGGCCGCGTGCTCGACGATGCGCAGCAGGCCTTCGGGCTGACCTGGCCGCTCGTCACCAAGGCCGATGGCGGCAAGTTCGGCAAGTCCGAGACCGGCGCGGTCTGGCTCACCGCCGACCGCACATCGCCGTACGCCTTCTACCAGTTCTGGCTCAACACCGCCGATGCGGATGTGGCCCGCTTCCTGAAGGTTTTCACCTTTCTGCCCCGGGCGGAGATTGAAGCGCTCGAGACTGCCGCTGTCGCGGACCCCGGCAAGCGTGAGGCCCAGCGCACGCTGGCGAGCCACATGACCGAGTTGCTGCACGGCCCCACCGAGCGCGACCACGCCGAGAGCGCGGCCAAGGCGCTCTTTACCGGCGACATCGGGCACCTGCCGCTGGCGACGCTCGAAGAAGCGCTCGCGTCCGCGCCCGCCACAGACCACGCGCGTTCTTTGCTCGAGGGCACGGGCATTGCGCTCGTCGATCTGCTCGCGCAGACCTCTTTGGCCAAGAGCAAGGGCGAGGCCCGCACGCTCCTGACCCAGAACTCGATCAGCGTGAACGGGCACAAGGCCGCCGCGGATGCCCGCGTCACGCTCGCCACGCTCCTGCACGGCAAAGTGATTGCGCTGCGTCGCGGCAACAAGGCTTGGCATATCACCCGCTGGATGTGATGCGGAGGGTGTGAACTCTACGCGTCCGGACGGAGGATTGTCACCGCACGATGCGCGGAGGACGCAGAGGCGATTCTTTGCTCCTTTCATCGCCAGCGCCGTTGGACCCGCCCGCATAAATCCTGTGCTCAATGAACCGGCGGACGTATCTGGACCCTTCATTCCGAACTATCTTTCCCTGCGTCCTCCGCGCCTCTTGCGGTGAAACTCCTGGCAGCGAAAAGCGCAGGACACAGCCGAACTTGGTGCGACTCTTCTACTTGCCTTACTGCGCCCCGGCCATCCGCAGAATCGTCTCCGACGATTCGGACTCGCCGGTCCGTGCCGAGAGCAGCGCTGCCCCGCCCGCGGCGAGCACGCCCGGGTAATCCGTCGCGCCCGGCACTGGAGCGCGCGGGTCGAGTATCCGGGCGAGTTGATCCGCCAGCGCATCAACCAACGCCTCATCGGGTCGGTCCTCCTGCCCGCGCTTGCGCCTCACGGGGCGGGAGGCGTCAACCGTTTGGCCGTCGGCGCTGAGCCACACGAACCCGCCGGGACCGATGCCATCGCCGCTCACGCCGTCATCGGAGATGCGCAGCCGCCCGCCATCACCCAGGATCGTGACGGATCGGCTCCAGCGCGATGCACGGTCCGAGAGTGCGACCGCGGCAGCACGCCCGCCGGCGAATCGCATGTTCGCGGTCAGGTCGCCCTCGAGGCCGCGCAGCGATTCGCCCGCGGCGGCGTGGAGCGCGTGCCCGCTCACGGGCCATACATAGGTGGCGTCCACCTGCTCGGGAACTCCCAGGAGCGAGACGATGCAATCCATGGCGTCGAAGAGGCGTGCGCCGAGTGTGCCCTGCCCCGCCCTGCACCAGCACTCCACCAGCACCGTGCGGACCTGGCCGAACTGCTCGAGCACATCGGCTGCATCCCGCATCGCTCTCGAGGCTCGCATCAGCGGCACAAGACTTGCCCACCCGCCGCCGGCGCCTGCGAGTGTGCCGCCTTCCGCAGCGTTGCGCGTGCTCCCCTGCGGCTGCACATTGCTGGGCTCCACTGCGTGGGCCGGCCCGCCCGGCCCGAGCATGACTCCCGGCCCGCCCATTCCTGCCCACCCAGTGGCCCCGACCATCTCGTTGCCGATGCTCGCGGCACCCGTTCCACCGACCTCGGCCGGGATACCGAGTTGCAGAGCCGAGCAGGGCATGGGCTCGAGCGTTGCGATTCGTACGCCGCGGGCCCGCGCGGTCGCGAGCGCGGCCGCGTCCTCACGGTCCAGACTGCCTTGGCGTTGACCGCCTGCAAAGTCTCCTGGTGCTGCGATGAGAATCAGGTCGGTGCTGGCGGTTGCGAGCACCGTGCGAAGGTCTGTGTACGCGGCGGCGGAATCGCGATGCCCGGTCAGGCCGGCAACAAGGTCGGAACTGCGACCCTGCAACGGGCCGCCCGCGCCGATGATGGTCAACCCTGCGCGCTCGGTCGCGGCACGAAGCCACGGTGCCTGAGCCGGCTCAGCCCAGATGATGGCGGTTCGGGTTGATGGTGTCGCGCCCACCTTGGGCAGTGTACACGGATGAAGGGGCAGCACAACAGGCTGGCAAGCCGGCGTCAGCCGGGGGCGGAGTATCACCAATCGCGCCTAGCAAGCACTTCGGCGACAACATCTCGACATACGGGAAAAGCAGGGGATCTAGGATTTGAACCTA
>CAYMWG010000409.1:0-2453 GCA_964393765.1 uncultured Phycisphaeraceae bacterium | reverse complement strand
ACACCTACGGCATCGAGCCCGCCGCGGGCGGCGCGATGATTATGGCCGGCGGCGGCGCGGCCGCCCCCAAGGCCGAGGAGAAGACCTCGTTCGACGTCATCCTGAAGTCGGTCGACTCGATGAAGAAGATCGCCGTCATCAAGGTCGTCCGCGAGTTGACGGGCCTGGGCCTGGCCGAGGCGAAGGCCTTCACCGAAGCCCCGGGCAAGCCTGTCAAGCAGGGCCTGACCAAGGAAGAGGCGGACAAGGTTTCCAAGCAGATCACCGATGCCGGCGGCACGGTCGAACTGGCCTGATCTTCAGTTTGTGAAGTTTGATCGAAGCCCCCCCGGGCGGTTCTCGGGGGGCTTTTTCATCAAATATTAGGAACTCGCTCCCCCGGCTGGGGGGTTACAGGTAGATCGAGTTTGCTTTCTGGCTGGGCAGCGTCCTATAGTGGTTACTGGATTTGGCGGGCGACCGAGCGGGTAAGAAACGCTTTGAGCACAGCGGCGTAACGAAATTTCAAGAAAACGGCCCCGAGTGGGCTGTTGGCTATACCAACGACGCGAGGTCATCGATGGCAGCGACCAACGTGCGCGACTTTTCCAAGCGCGGTGATGCAGCTCCGGTCCCTGTCCTGACGAAGGTGCAGACGGATGCGTACGAGCGATTCCTGCAGGCGGGCAAGTCGCCCAGCGACCGGGACACGCGCATGGGCCTCGAGGCCCTGCTGCGCGAGGTCTTCCCGATCGAGAGTTACGACGGCACGATGAAACTCGACTACTTGTACTACGCGCTTGAAGAGGCGCGGTACACGCCCGACGAGTGCCGGGAACTGCGCCTGACCTACGGCCTGCCCTTCCGCGTCGCCGTGCGCATGTCGCGCGAGGGCCACCCGGACATGGCCGAGGAAGAAATCTATCTCGGCGAGTTCCCGATCATGATGGGCGGCGGCGAGTTCATCGTGAACGGCGCTGAGCGCGTGATCGTCAGCCAGTTGCACCGCTCGCCCGGCGTGGACTTCTCCATTGTCTCCGCCGAGGGCGACCGTCCGCTGCACTCCACCCGCATCATCCCGGAGCGCGGCTCGTGGATCGAGTTGGAGGTCACGAAGAAAGACGTTCTGGCGATGCGGATCGACCAGAGCACCAAGTTGGCCGCGACGACCTTCCTGCGTTGCCTTGACGAGTCGATCGCCTCGACCGACGCGATCCTCGGGCTGTTCTATGAGGTGAACGAGATCGCGGCGGAGAAGGTCCGGCCCGAGCACTGGGCCGCCGCGGGCATCATCGACACGGAGACCGGCGAGGAACTGGTCCACGTCGGTCGCCAGATCGGCGAGGAAGCCGCGGCGAAGATCGTGGCGTCGAGCCTCAAGAAGGTCCGCGTCATCCAGAACCCGCAGGACCCGCTCATCCTCAACACGGTTGCGGAGGAGCGGCTGGACCTGTTCGACGCCGAGAACGATTACGAGCGGGCGCTGCTCAAGATCTACTCGAAACTTCGGCCCGGCAACCCGCCGCAGGTGGACAAGGCCAAGCAGTTGTTCTTCGAGAAGTTCTACGATGAGACGCGCTACCGCCTCGGGCGTGTCGGGCGCTTTCGCATCAATCGGAAGTTCAACCTGAATGTCCCCGAGGATGCGATGTTCATCCGCGCGGAGGACTTTCTCAAGGTCATCACCTACTTGCTGGACCTCCGCTCCAAGCGGCTCGACCCCAAGACCAGCCGCGTCGCGGCCCAGGTCGACGACATCGACCACCTGGGCAACCGCCGCCTGCGGACGCTCGATGAACTCGCGGTCGAGGAACTGCGCAAGGGCTTCCTGAAACTTCGCCGGACGGTGCAGGAGCGCATGAGCGTCAAGGACCCGGACGAGATCGCCAAGATCGCGGACCTTGTGAACTCCAAGAGCATCTCCAGCGCGATCGACTTCTTCTTCGGGCGCAGCGAACTGAGCCAGGTGGTCGACCAGACCAACCCGCTGTCGAGTCTGGTGCACGAGCGCCGGCTCTCGGCCCTTGGGCCGGGCGGCCTGAACCGCAAGCGGGCGGGATTTGAGGTGCGCGATGTGCATATCTCGCACTACGGACGCATCTGCCCGATCGAGACGCCCGAGGGCACCAACATCGGCCTCATCTCATCGCTGGGCATCTACGCCAGCGTGGACGAGTACGGCTTCATCCGCACGCCCTATCGCGTGGTGAAGGACGGCAAGGTCACCGGCAAGATCGTGGACCTGCGCGCCGATGAGGAGATCAAGGCGATCCTCGCCCCCGCCGACACCAGCGACAAGGAGGGCAAACTCAAGAAGGGCGCCATCCTCGCGCGTGTCGACGGCGAACTCACCGAGATCGACTCGACGGAGATCGAGTTCCTGGACATCGCGCCCAAGCAGATCGTGGGCATCTCGGCCGCGCTCATCCCGTTCCTCGAGCACGACGATGCCAACCGCGCGCTGATGGGCTCGA
>CAYMWG010000408.1:1003-2454 GCA_964393765.1 uncultured Phycisphaeraceae bacterium | reverse complement strand
CTCCCCGTGCGCCCACTGGGCGAACTGCCGCGAGACACCGCCGAGGGCATCCGGCATCTCGCCGATGAGGCCGGGGGGGGAACGGCCGCAGGCGGTCGCGGGCGAGTGGCAGTCTTCTGTCAGAACGATGGCGAACTCTCACGCCTTCGTGAACTCATCGCCGAGCACGCCCCCGGCGCGGCATCCGGCATCTCGACAACCCGCGCCTACATCAGCCGCGGCTTCGTCTGGGGCGAGCCTGACAACGCACCCGCCGCGGGGTCAACGCCTCTCGAACCCTCTCTCCCTTCCTCGCTCCTCATCGTTCCTTACAGCGAACTCATCCACCGCTTCGAGACCCGCCGGCGCGGCCGGGCGGGAGCGGGGGGCACAGGTGGCGCGGGTGGTGGTGCCGGCCGAATGCGCGCCGGGCGCGCGATGGACACTTTCCTCGACTTCGCCGTCGACGACTACGTCGTGCATCGCGATCATGGCATCGCGCTCTTCAGAGGCCTGACGCAGATGAAGCCGCGCGCTGTCAAGGCCGCCGCGCCCGTTGTGCTGCCCGGTGAAAAAGCCAACAAGAAAGGCCGCAGGCGAACCGGCACCGCAGGGAACGACGCGCAGGTACCCGACCCCTTCGAGGGCACCGAGGAATACCTTACCCTCGAGTTCGATGGCGGCTCCAAACTCCACGTCCCCTGCACCAAGATCGACCAGGTACAGAAGTATGTGGGGGGGTTCCGCGGCAAGCCGCAACTCTCCACCCTCGGCGGCACCCGCTGGAAGAACCAGAAGGACCGCGTGTCCGAATCGGTGATGGACCTCGCCGCGGAGATGCTGCGAGTGCGCGCAGCGCGCGGCTCGCTCCCCGGCGTGCGCTTCCCCGCCGACACAACCTGGCAGAAGGAGTTCGAGGAAGAGTTCCCCTACGACGAGACCGATGACCAACTCGCCGCGATGGCCGAGATCAAGAAGGACATGCAGAACGAGCGCCCGATGGATCGGCTGCTCTGCGGCGATGTCGGCTACGGCAAGACCGAACTGGCGATCCGCGCGGCGTTCAAGGCCGTCGAGTTCGGCAAGCAGGTCGCGGTGCTGGTGCCCACGACCGTTCTGGCCGAGCAGCACGAGCGGACCTTCAGGTCGCGCTTTGCCGACTACCCATTCCGTGTCGAGAGCATCTCGCGCTTCAAGACCGTCCAGGAGGTCAACGCGGTCCTCACCGACCTGCGCAAGGGCCAGGTGGATGTCGTCATCGGCACGCACCGCCTCCTTTCCAAGGACGTCAAGTTCGCGGACCTTGGCCTTGTCGTCATCGATGAGGAGCAGCGCTTCGGCGTCGAGCACAAGGAGCGCCTGCTCTCGCTCCGCATGACCGTCGATGTTCTGACGCTCAGCGCCACGCCCATCCCGCGCACGCTGCACCTGTCGATGCTCGGCCTGCGCGACATCTCATCGCTCGCCACCCC
>CAYMWG010000408.1:0-993 GCA_964393765.1 uncultured Phycisphaeraceae bacterium | reverse complement strand
CCGCTGGACCGGCGCGCGGTCGTCACGGAGGTCATCCCCTACAACGAGCGGCGCATCCAGCAGGCCATCGCGCGCGAGATGGCCCGCGACGGCCAGGTGTTCTTCGTCCACAACCGCGTGTACGACATCACCTCAGTCGCCGACGATGTTCAGAAACTCGCCCCGGATGCCGAAATCCTCATCGGTCACGGCCAGATGCCCGATGGCGAACTCGAGGACGTGATGCTCCGGTTCATGCGCCGCGACAAGGGCGGCGCGGACGTGCTGGTCAGCACCACGATCATCGAGTCCGGCATCGATATCCCCTCCGCCAACACCATGTTCATCGACGGCGCGGACCGCTTCGGCCTCGCCGACCTCCACCAACTCCGCGGGCGCGTCGGCCGCTCCAAGCACCGCGGCTACTGCTACCTCCTCCTCCCCGTCGACCGCCCCGTGCCCGAGAAAGCCCTCAAGCGACTCAAGGCCATCGAGGAGTTCAGCATGCTCGGCGCGGGCTTCAAGATCGCCATGCGCGACCTTGAGATCCGCGGCGCGGGCAACATCCTCGGCCCTGAGCAATCCGGGCACATCGCCAGCGTCGGCTACGAGATGTATTGCCAGTTGCTCGACCGCGCGGTCAAGGAACTCCGCAACGAGCCCACGCAGGTCGCCAGCGAGACCAGCGTCGAGATCGGCGTGAGCGGCATGTTGCCCAAGCCCTACATCCTCTCGGACCAGCGCCGCATGGAGGCGTATAGGCGCATCGCCATCGCCGCGAGCCCGGAGGAACTGGTGAAGGTCGAGCAGGAACTCAAGGGGGCCTACGGCCCGCCGCCGCCCGCCGCCCGCCGCCTGCTCGACCTCGCCGAACTGCGCGTCCTCGCCAGCGTGCTGCGCATCCGCTCCATCTCGCTCCGCGGCCAGGACGTCCTCATGCGCGCCAGGCCCGGCGATGCCCAGCAGATCGGCGCGAAACTGCTAAACGATGCCTCAACCGCCGCCGCGGCGGCG
>CAYMWG010000407.1:0-2472 GCA_964393765.1 uncultured Phycisphaeraceae bacterium | reverse complement strand
TGGCACAATCCAACCCGGACTACGACTTCGACTTCGTGACCATCGGCGCGCCGGGCAACGCGCCCTATGTCGGTGATTCGCCGTTCGGGCCTCCGACCGCCTTTGGGCGCGGCAGCGTGCCGTATGAGTACCGCATCGGGCGGACGGAGGTGACGACCTCGCAGTGGCTGGAGTTCGTGAACGCGTTCACGATGAGGGCGGACTTCGACTTCGGGCTGGACCTCCTGCCGACGTTCTGGGGGGCGAGACTGGATGGCAGTTATTCCGGGCCGGGATTGCGCTGGACGCTCCGATCGGATGTGGCATCGCCGGGGATGCTGCCTGTGCAGGACATCAACTGGAGGCACGCCGGGCAGTTCTGCAACTGGCTGCACAATAACAAGATCCCCGAGTTTTCCGCCCTGACCACCGGAGCGTACGACACTACCACCTGGGGGAACGATGGCCGGGAGTTCACGGATGATGCGGACCATTTGCCGGGAGCGCGGTTCTGGATCCCGTCATTGGATGAATGGATGAAGGCCGCACACCATGATCCAGACCGTTACGGGGACGGGCAGGAGGGTTGGTGGCTGTACCCAAACGGCACCGATGAGCCGCTGATCGGCGGCCCACCGGGCGCGGGAGGAGGGCAGACGAGCGCAGGGGTTATCCCGGATGAGCCTTGGGGTGAATACGACATTCCGTTGGGTGCGTATCCCGATGTGCGATCACCTTGGGGGCTGCTGGATGCCAGCGGCGGTGCGCGGGAGTGGACGGAGTATGTGTTCTGGCCCGGCCTTCAGTACGACCGGGGACTTGCGGGCTCGCGCGCTGGGTCAGATGCCTTTGGCGACTCGTGGCTTTTCGATCATGTGTCGGTCTATGGGGGTTCACATCCGCAAGGGTCGGGTGGCGGACTGAGGCTAGCGTCATCTGTACCGCCACCGAGCGGGGCATGGCTCCTCGGGGGTGCGATTCTCCTGTATCAGAGGCGTCGTCGCCAGGCAACCTCAATTTGTGCTATCGTGCTGCCAGCATCGCAGGAATCGACCGGTAGTTGAGCCGCTACTCGCAGGAGGTGAGCATGACTCGTGGCATCCCATTGATCGTCCTCGCCGCTGCTGTGTTCGCGGCTCTTACCCAGCAGTCGGCAGCGCAGAGTTTCAGCGTTTCGTACACACGCGGCAATGTTCCGCCGTGCAACGGGACCACCACCGTCTTTGGACCCTACAGTTCGGGGACGGACGTGGAAATCTCGCTCGCGCAGTGCGCAACCCGGGTGAACATTTATGCCACCTCCACGACGGTGAACATCGGACGAGTCACGTTGACAGACGGACCTGTGGACGGTCCCTTGGACGTGGTGCTAGGCACAGGGTGCGCGAAGTTCTCGCTCGTCGCGGAACACGCCCGATAAGCGCGGCGAAGGGAGCAACACCTGACCAGCCGTGCTCGAACGCCCCTGTGCCTCTTTGCCAACGTGCTTGGTGCGGCCCTCGCCGTTGTGGTTCTGTCGCCGCCCTGCGCGCGGGGGCAGGCACTGCCGGACTACGACTTCCAGTGGTCCACCATTGGCTCACCCGGCAACCGCGCGGCGAACGCGCAAGAGGCGCCAAACTTCTTTCTGCCGCCGCCGCTCAACCCCCCCGGCGGACGGCAAGTGGGCGCTGTCAACCATGACTACCGCCTGAGCCGGACGGAGGTCACCACCGCGCAGTGGTTTGAGTTCGTGCAGGCGTACACGCCGTACTACAGCGGGGCGGTGAACGATCCAGCGTTCACCAGTCTGTGGATCAACGCAACCGACTTTGAGCCGGGCCACGACCCCGGTTACCAGGTCAGCGAGGGCACGGAGAACCTCGCCGCGCCCGTCTCGTGGCGGTACGCGGCCCGGTACGTCAACTGGCTGCACAACGACAAGGGAACGGAACAGTCGGCGTTCGAGACGGGGGCCTACGACACCTCCACGTTCACGCAGAATCTCGACGGGAGTTTCAACGACCAACTCGTGCATGATCCGGGTGCGCAGTTCTGGCTGCCGACGCTTGACGAATGGACCAAGGGGATGCATTACGATCCACACCGCTACGGCGCTGGCCAGGAAGGCTACTGGCTCTACCCGCACGGCAGTGATGAGCCGCCGATCCCCGGCTATCCGGATCAAGGGGGCGAGTCGCTGGCGGGGGTCCCGCTCGGGACCGGCCCCATTCTGCCGGTCGGGTCGTTTCCCACTGTGCAGAGTCCGTGGGGATTGCTGGACGGCTCGGGCGGGCTGACGGAGTGGCTGGAGTACACTAACCCAAACGGTGACCGGCGAACGCGAGGGGCGGATGGCGAGCGAGATTTCAATCCAGATGGCGACATGAGTCGCCTGGACAGGGTAACTGGAGGTCAAGCACATTTTCAGCTCATGGGTGTGCGCGTGGCGTCGGTCGTGCCGTCGCCGAGCGGGCTTGGCCCGTTGACTATTTGTTGCGTCGTGCTGGTAAG
>CAYMWG010000406.1:0-2487 GCA_964393765.1 uncultured Phycisphaeraceae bacterium | reverse complement strand
GCAACCCGTCGCTGGGGGGGGCTCCGGGCTCTGATGTCTCGAATCGCGATTCAGCCTCTTTGTTCGATCTGTTACACTTTCGTGGCATGCGTGTTTCGGCCTTCACAGACTCCTCTCCGTTCACCTCCGCTCGCTCTGCTCCCTCTGAGTTCCTTCCGCTCCGATCACGGCGGCGCATCGAGCAGGTCCGGCCGTCGCTCGCGCGTGCGCAGCAGTCGCTGCTCCAGCCGCCACCGGTCCACCGCTCCGTGGTCGCCACCGAGCAGCACCTCCGGCACGCCCTGCCCCATCCACTCGCGGGGCTTGGTGTAGTGCGGGCAATCCAGCAGCCTCGATGCGCGGCCGGACTTCTTGTCCACCACCACCGACGAGAATGAGTCCTCCGATGCCGATGCCTCGTGCCCCAGCGCGCCGGGCAGCAACCGCGTGATCGCGTCGATCAGCACCATCGCTCCGAGTTCTCCGCCGCTGAGAACGTAGTCGCCCAGACTGATCTCCATCGGTTCGAGCGCGCGCACAACCCGCTCATCGATCCCCTCGTAGTGCCCGGCGATGAGCACCAGCCGCTCGCGCTGCGCCAACTCTTCGACCGTCTCCTGCCTCAGCAACTCCCCCTGCGGGGTCAGCAGCACCCGCGTCGCCGGTCGCGGGTCCATCGCCTCGACCGCGTGGACCGCGTCCCACACCGGCTGGCACATCATCACCATCCCCGGCCCGCCGCCAAAGGGCCGGTCATCGGTCTTGTTGTGCTTGTTGCCCGCCCACGCCCGGATGTTGTGCGCGTGCCACTCCACCAGCCCGGCAACGCGAGCGCGGCCGGGGATCGAAGCGCTCAGCGCGCACCCCTCGCCGGGACCGAACATCTCCGGGAAGGTGGTCAGGATGTCGAATCGCAGGGGCACGGGCATCGGGCTCATCATTCGCGCCCGATAGGCAGGAAGTCGCGTTCCTTCCCCTTGCCCCACGCCCTGAACCTGGGCCAGAAGACTTCCTTGAGCAGGATGCGGATACACGCCGCGACCGGGATCGCCAGCAGCAGCCCGTAGACGCCGCCCAGCGCGCCGCCCGCGAAACTGGCGAACAAAATCGTCGGCGTGTCCATGCCGGTGGTCTTGCCCTGGATCAGCGGCGAGAGCAACCAGTCATCCAGCAACTGCGCCCCGACATACACCGCTACCGGCGCGAACACGATCCACCACCACTGCTGCTGCCAGCCCATCCCCCCCCCCGGCTCGATCGCCATCAGCACGATCGCGATCGGCACGCCGATGACATGCACGAACGGCACGACAAAGAGCAGGCCGATCGCCGGCCCGAGCACGAGCGGCGTGGGCACGCCGATGAGCCAGTACGCGATCGTCATGTACACCGCGAGGATGAAGCAGATGGTGATGCGTCCGCGCACAAAGCCCGCCACCACGCGGTCCATCTGCCGCACCAGGTCGATCACCCGGTGCCGCTTGCGCTCGGGGATCAGGTCTTCCCAGAAGTCCAGCACCGCGCCGTAACTGGTGCTGAAGAAGTAGAAGAAGAACGCCGTCAGGAACGCCGTGAACACCAGGAAGCCGATCTTCGTCACACCCGCGACCACCGCGCCGAACGCCACCACGCCCGTGCCCAACGCCTGCTCCCCGACGTGCTTGGCCAGCGCCTGGGCGTTGTGCTGCACCCAGCCGATCGTCCACTCCAGCCCCTCGTACAGCCGCACCTTCCATTCCGGAAAGTCCCTGTCGCGCCGGGCGACCCGCTCGGGCGCAAGCGGCTGCACGGCAGCCCGCTCGGCATCGGCCTCAGGTATCGCGAGCGCCGGATCGGGCACGGGAACCAGCGTGCTCCCCTCGATCGGCGCACCCGGCGGCGGGACCGGGGCGGAAGGGGGCGGCGAGGCCTGCTCGCCCCGCAGAGCCCGGAACGCCTCCACCTCCGTCCGCAACTCGCTCAGCCACCTTCCGACATCCTGCAACGATCGCGGCAGCCGCGCGCTCGCCTCAGCGCGCTCCTGCGGGGTCTCCGCCCGGACCGATGTCACCACGAGACCCGTGTTCCGCGCGACCGTGCCGACCAGCGAGGTGCCCTGCACCACCGCGAAGCCCAGCCCCACCGTCACCGGCACCACCACCAGCACCACGGCGAGAACGATGATGGCCACCGCCGCGCCCTGTCGGCTCACCCAGCGGTAACGGCGCGTCACCCACGCGATCGCCGGCTCGAACAGGTACGCCAGCATGAGCGCCAGAAGCATCGGCACCGTGACGATGCTGCACAGGTAGCCGATGTAGATCAGCCCGACGATCCCCACCAGCACCAATGCATCGCGGATCGGCTGGATCTGCCACAGCCGAAGCCCCCGCCAATCGAGCGCGGGCGCGGCGACCACGGCCACCTCGACCTTCGTATCAGGCTTCCCCGGTTTGTCCGCCTTGACTGCCATGGACGGCAGATTAGCAGGAATCGACGGTGTTCGCGCTTGCGCCGGCACCACCAACC
>CAYMWG010000405.1:0-2492 GCA_964393765.1 uncultured Phycisphaeraceae bacterium | reverse complement strand
CCGGCGAGGGCGGGCTGATGGGCGAGGAAGAGGCGCGGATCATCACGCCGGCGATTGCGCTGGCGCGGCGCAACGGGATCGACGCGGTCGGGCCGCTCCCGGGGGACTCGGTGTTCCTCGCCGCGGCCAAGCAGCAGTTCGACGCGGTCGTGGCGATGTACCACGATCAGGGCCTCATCCCCGTGAAACTGCTGGACCGGGAGAAGACAGTGAATGTCACAATCGGCCTGCGTTCGCGCCACGGGCCGGTGGTGCGTACATCTCCCGCGCACGGGACCGCGTTCGACATCGCGGGCAGGAACGTGGCCGATGCGTCATCGATGCGAGCGGCGATCGAACTGGCGCTGCGGATGGCGGCACGTCACGCGCGGCGGTAGTTGGCGATTCGGGCGTGTCAGCGTGCGCCGGCGGGCCGGCGCGCCTCGAGCACCATCGCGCCCAGGGCGGACTCGTCCGGGCCGGGCGCATCGTCGAGGCGCTGGCGCTCGGCGATCCGGGCGGAGCCGATGGGGTCGGTCGCGCGGATATCGAGGCCGACGAGGTCGCCGGTGCGCATCGTGAGTTGCTGCGGCGGCAGGCCGCACGCGAGCACGCCGAGCAGTTCACCGAGTTGGGGGTTGTGGCCCACGAGCATGAGCGTTCGCACCTGGGCGTTGGCCTGGATGATCTCCAGAACTTCGCTCACGGGGCGATCAACAGCGAGCGCCCGCTCGGTGCGGACCTCGCACGCCGCGGCCTCGCGAAGGAACTCGGCGGTCTCCTGCGTCCGCGCTGCGCCGCTGGCGAGGATGAGATTGGGCTTGCGATCCGAGCACGCGACCCATCGCGCCAGGAACTGCGCCTGAACGCGGCCACGATCGGTGAGGGGCCGCTTGAAATCCGCGTTCGCCTGTGCATGGCCCGCGAAGACGCCGGCACATGACATGGAGGCGAAGGGCAGGTCCGCGGCCTTGGCGTGCCTGACGATGTACAGACGCATGGAAGAACCTCTCAGAAGCCGGAACAGCCATCGAGTCCTATCCGACTCTTCGGCCGTCCGCGATACGGACTTTGGTCACATAACCCTTCATCCAGAACCCATCCAAACGACTCGCGGCTGGGGCGCGGGCGGGGCAGTCCAGAGAGACTGCCGACTGAACGTAGCAGATGGTTGGGTTCCCGCCACCACAACATCTTCTGCGATGCTGTTCGTGCGATGGGCCGGGGTGGTTTCCGGTTCTTCCCGCAACGCAATGTCCCTCTTCATCTACTTCTCGGACCCCGGGCGTGTTCGCGTGAACCGTGGCTGAAGGTTACCCGAGGCCCACATTGAGCCTACCACCGAAAAACCTTGCTGCGGCGTGTGTGCGCTAAGGTCTGGTGATGAGCGAGGCGGAAACCAACTCGGGGCCGATTGTGGGCATCGATCTGGGTACGACCAACAGTCTGGTCGCGGTTGCGGGGTGGCCGGTGGGAACTGGAAGCGCCCCGAGGATTCTCCCTGACGGGCAGGGGTGCGCCATGCTGCCCAGCGTGGTGCGGTTTGATGAATCCGGGCGGGTCGAGGCGGTGGGGCACGATGCCCGGGCGCAGGCGGTGCGGTTCCCGTTGCGAACAGTTTCGAGCGTCAAGCGATTGATGGGGCGGTCGATCAAGGACGCCGCGGCGGACATTGCGTACCTGTCGTTTGAGGTAGTGGAGGGCGAGCATCAGACGGCGCGGATCGCGCTGCCGGGCGTTGGCAATGCGTCGGGGAAAGTCGTCTCGCCGCAGGAGGTCAGCGCGATCATCCTGCGCAGCCTGAAGCAGCAGGCGAGCGCGTCGCTGGGCATCGAGGTGCGCAAGGCGGTGGTGACGGTGCCGGCGTACTTCGATGATGCGCAGCGCCAGGCGACGCGCGATGCGGGGCGGCTGGCGGGTCTGGAGGTGGTGCGGATCGTGAACGAGCCGACCGCGGCGGCCCTCGCGTATGGGCTGGGAGTGAACGCGACTGTGCCGCAGGTGGTGGTGGTGTACGACCTTGGGGGCGGGACTTTCGATGTGTCGGTGCTGCGGCTGACGCCCGGAGAGTCGGGGGGCGCGGCCGACGCCATCGCCGCGGACATCTTCCAGGTTCTGTCAACCGCGGGCGACACGCACCTGGGCGGGGACGACTTTGACCACGCGCTGGTGGCGGTGTTCACGCAAGAGATTCACGAGATGCTCAGGAGTGGCACAGGCATCCTGCCCGTGGGGTCCGAGTCGCCGTTCGACCCCGAGACCCGCGTGGCCCTCCGGCAGTTTGCCGAGCAGGTGAAGATCAAACTGTCGAGCGAGGAGCGAGCGGGCGTGCGGATCGACCTTGGTGGCGGCAGGGTCTACGAACGCACGGTGACGCGACCCGAGTTTGAGTCGCTGGTCGCGCCATTGGTCGAGCGCACGATCGACTGTTGCAATCGCGCTCTGCGTGATGCCCGGCGGCAGATGGAGGGCATGGGGGAAGCCGGGCATCACGCAGAGCGCGATTGCAACAG
>CAYMWG010000404.1:0-2516 GCA_964393765.1 uncultured Phycisphaeraceae bacterium | reverse complement strand
TCTTCAAGGATGAGGCGGGACGGGCGCTGCTCGGACTTGGATACGAATCGAGCGACGAATGGTGATCGTGCCCCGAGGTGGGTTTAGGAATGAACCGGCAAACATCCGGCGCAGGGCATGGTCTTGCACGGGCCCCGCGCCGGCGTTGCCTGCGATCGTCGGCGTCCGTGGTGCCGGCAACCGCGACGATTGATTCGCGGATCACCCGCACCCGGCAAACCAGAGAGCCAGGAACGCGAAGATGTCAGGGACGCCGATGCCAGGCTGCCCGTCAAACTCTGCCTGGGGATCTTCGGCGAACCACGCGCCCAGGAATGCGAAGATGTCGGGGACGGCCCTCGTGCCGTCGGCGTCGAAGTCGGCGGAGCAGGGAAGCACCGTGACGATGGCCTGCATGCTGCTGCCGTGCGGGACGCAGAAGTAGTAGAAGGTCCCGGGGGTTGTGAAGCTGAACTCGAACGACTCGCCAAGGTTCAGCAGCCCGGAGTCGAACAGTCCGCTCGGAACCAGCGTGCCGCTGCCCGTCTGGCTGGTGACGGTGTGCTCGATCGCGTCGTGGTTCGTCCAGCGGATGGTCGTTCCCGCCACGATCGAGACGCCGGCGGGAGAATATGCGAAGTGACGGATCTCGACGTCCACGGGTTGCGGGACCGGCGCCGCCAGCGCGGCCAGAACGATCGGAAGGGAGAACAGCGTCATCGAGCGGCTCCGTTTGTGAATCCGAGGGCCCGGCTCTCGCCGGGCCGACGGAGGAAATGAAGAGGAACTCTGAAGAGGGGTGAGCGCAATGAGGCGCTCAGAGTGACACCGCGAGCCCGATCAGCGTCGGCGACGGAGCACAACCAGACCGCCAAGGCCCAGCAGGGCCACAGCACCCGGCGAGGGGATGATGCTCGGATCGATGTACATCGCCAGGAGCTGGCCGCCCTCGACCAGTTCGCCCGGGATGCCGTAGTGGGCCTGTGCATCCAGCAGGAACCAGCCGTCGCCCAGCAGACCGCCCGCGTCGATGATTCCCGAGGATTCCTCGTCGCGTGTCAGGAGCCCGGGCGCGCCAGGGCCGAACAGGTCGGCACGGAAGCGGGCGACTTCGCCGTAGCCGCCCGAGTCGATGTCGTACAGCCAGGTGCGCGCCAGATGATCCTGGTTGCCCGGGTCTTCCTGCATCACGATGCGCCCATGACTGTCGATGCACATGTTGTCGAGCATCTGCTGGCCCTCGGTGCCCGAGAGCAGCGGGGTGATCTCGCCACCCGCGGTGGGGTTTGTGATGTCGGCGAACCGCATGCGGTAGAGGCGAGAGCGGCCGTCCTGACCGGCCGGGGTACCGGCGTTGATGTTGCTGTCGAAGCGATCAGTGGTGACAAAGTAGAAGTCGTTCTCGTGGCCCGCGCGGGTGTCCCACGCGCCGTCCTCGGGTCGGAGGAACTCGGTGACCCCCGCGGCGGTCGAGGCGGTCTGAAGGGCAGCGCCGGTCTGGTTCGGACCCGCCCCGACCGAGACCAGCGAGAACGAGCCGGAAGCCCCGCCCGACCGCTGCTCGGCGGCGGTGGCGGAAACAGCCACGCCGTACAGCAAGCCGTTGGACAGGCCGGCGCGCTCGATGTCGGAGCCGGAAGCAGTTTTGTCACCGACATAGAAGTAGACCTGGCCGGGGGTGGAGTCGTCGGTGCCGGCGACGATCGTCTTCTGCTGTGCGAAGGGGCTGGCCATCGAGTTTTCCCAACTGAACCGGCCGAGATAGGGGAGCTGGTAGCTCTGATTGGTGTTTGGACCGGTGACGATGTGCGCAAAGGCCCGGCCCTCGGCTCCGACTTCCTCACCGTTCATGAACAGGCGGGCGTCGGTGCCGAGGTTGCCGAAGCGGTAGGCCGAAGCGGGAGCGAGATCGGCCGAGCACAAACGCCCGTACGCCCCGGGGCCGGCCACATACTGTGAGCCGTCCCAGAATCGCTGGTCCGCGCCGGACTGGTTGTGGTCCCGGCCGGATGTCACCTGCAGGTTGTTCCCGATCTCCCACCTCGACACGAACGCGCCCGTGGTGCCGTGCGCCCGGACGGCCCCGACCGTGGCGCCCAGCTCGTGGTTCATCAGCAGGGTGAAGGCGTTCTGCTGTCCGTCCGCGGTGAAGGCTCCCAGCCCGTCGGGGATGCCGACCATTCGATAGCCTCCGATCGTGTCGCCCACGGTCAGGATGGAGGTCGTCGAGACCCCCGGGGCGGTGGGCAAGATGTAGGGCACGGTGGTTGTGCTTGGGCCGACGTTCTGCGCGAAGCCTGCGGCAGCGCCGGCGCAAACGACCATCGCCGCGATGGCGGTGCGGTTCAGATTCCTCATTGCTCTCTCCTTGACGTTCAGTTCAACTGCACACATAAACACTCCTCGCCGCGCCGACGGTGAACGCGGAAGTTCGAGGATGAGCAACGTAGCCGAGGCCGGGGTCGCGAAGGTGTCGCTTGCACGAAGAACAGGCGAGGCTTGGGTGAAGGTCCCGTGCGGATCGCGCTAAGAACTCA
>CAYMWG010000403.1:0-2517 GCA_964393765.1 uncultured Phycisphaeraceae bacterium | reverse complement strand
CTAGTGTCCTGACTTGAACAAGGGCGCAACCGATTGAGGGGATGGCGCGTATCGACTCCGGGTACTCTGGAGTCGAGCGATGGGCACACGGACGCCGTTGAATCTGAGCAGGACCGAGCGGGCGGAGCTGGAGCGTGTGGCGCGGCGGCCCAGCACGCCGCAGGCGCTGGCCAAACGCTGCCGCGTGATTCTTCTTGACGAGGAGGATCTCACCTACGCGGAGATCGGCGAGGAACTCTCGATGCGCGAGCAGACCGTGCTCAAGTGGCGGAGCCGGTTCCTGAAGCAGCGCATGGCGGGCCTGCGCGATGCGCCCCGTCCGGGCGTGAAGAAGAAGATCACGCCGGAGATGGTCGCCGAGGTGGTCCGCAAGACGCTCGAAGAGAAGCCCCCGGACGCGACGCACTGGAGCCTGCGGTCGATGGCCGCGGCGTCGGGCATCTCGCGGTCGAGCATCAACACCATCTGGCGTGCGTTCAACCTCCAGCCGCATCGGGCCGAGACGTTCAAGCTCTCCACCGACCCGAACTTCGTCGAGAAGACGCGGGACATCGTGGGCCTGTACATGAGCCCGCCGGAGAACGCGGTGGTGATCTGCTGCGACGAGAAGAGCCAGATGCAGGCCCTTGACCGCACGCAGCCGCTGCTCCCGCTGCGGCCCGGCACGCCCGAGCGACGCACCCACGACTACCACCGCCACGGCACGTCGAGCCTGTTCGCGGGGCTGATGGTCAAGACCGGTGTGGTCATCGGCGAATGCCACCGGCGGCACCGTCACCAGGAGTTCATCAAGTTCTTGAACACCATCGACGGCGTGGTGAAGGCCACCGAGCCCGTGGGCACGGCGATCCACATCGTGCTGGACAACTACGCCACGCACAAGACCCCGGCGGTCAAGCGCTGGCTGACGCGCCACCCCGAGTACCACCTGCACTTCACGCCCACCAGCGCCAGCTGGCTCAACCAGGTCGAGCGGGTGTTCGCGGACCTGACCCAGAAGCAGCTCCGCCGCGGCGTGTTCACCAGCGTTGCATCGCTGGAAAAGACCGCCCTGGACTACATCGACGCACGCAACGACGACGCCAAGCCCTTCGTCTGGACCGCCGACGCCAATACCATCCTCGGCCGCGTCGCCAAAAATCGTGCGGCTATCTCCGAGTCAGGACACTAGTAGGTCCAGGTCTCCGTGCAGATGCAGCCTGTCATCCCTCCGCCGGGAGGAAGCCCGGGTGTAATCGTCGGGGGCACATTCGGATGGGCATTGGGTGTAGGATTGCAATTCCCGTTGGCATCAGGAAAGCACCTGCAAGTCACCTGTGTCCGCACCAAAGGGTGGCCGGGTGCCGTGCCCGTCCCGTAACTTGTGCAGGAGCATGTTCGGCCGCCGTGGCCGGGGCTGATGTCGCAATGAAAATTCGTCCAGTGGCCGGGTCGGCCATTCGGACTCGTAGGCGGGAAAAGCGGCAGAGGCGGATCTGGCAAGAAGTTTGAGGGTGGGGTCCGGTGCGGGGTGGGTGCCAGCAGAATAGTGCAGTTGCTCAGCCCGACGATTACCGAGAACGACGTGCCGGGTGTATACACGCCCGGATGCAGCGCGAGCAGCGCCGCGGGGTTGATCGCGCTCCCCGCCGCGAACGGGCCCGCCACCGCGCCGGTGGTCGCATCGACCAGCACGCACTCCGTCTCCGATGTCACCAGCGCCACAGGCAGCACGCCGTACGTCCCAAACCAGACTTCAAGGCCGACACACACAACAACATCGGTGTCCGTGTCGATGGTCTGAAGAAACCCCTCAACATCGTCCGCGAAGGTCGCGCTGGGCGACTTGTTGCCCAACAGGAGCAGACGCGCCGAAGCGCTCCCCTGCGGCTGGCCCGCGGCGATCTGCGGCGCCTCCGCTTCCAGCAGCATCATCCAGTTCGTGACTGCACCCGACCCTGTACCGCCGCCCGCGCCCGACGCCTGCGCATCCGTCACGGGCAGGCCGTACGACGCGAGGTCGGCACCTTCCCATTGCACGATGACGTTCTCGCCCTCGACCAGCGCTGTCGAGATCGACATCGCGTGCGACTGTGAGGAAGCGCCGCCATCGGTCTTGATCTTCCCCTCAAGCATGTACGATCGAATGTTCGCCCCCAGCGCGCTCCCGGATGTGGAGTTCAAGGCGAGATCGGCCTCCGTGTGGCATGTCTCCGAGGCGTTCCCGGTGGTGGCGAGGGCCGCGGTGCGCACCGCCGCGCTCACTGGCGAGAACAGCGGTGAGTTGAGCCGGGCATCGGTGAACGCGAACGCCGCGGCCGCCGCATCGGGTTGCCCGCTGTCGATCCGGCTGATGTACAGGCGGTACCACTCCGAGACTTCCGCGGCCTCCGCCGCCGGCAGTTTGTCGTAATACGGATTCCAAGGTTGCGCGCTCGCAGTGCCCGTTCCCGCAACGGTCGCGAGCATCATTCCGGCAATCCATCGAGTTGCGTTCATCCGACTTCTCCTCACGAGAGTACCCGCCCCCTCCTGTTG
>CAYMWG010000402.1:0-2521 GCA_964393765.1 uncultured Phycisphaeraceae bacterium | reverse complement strand
TTCGCCCGCCGATGCCGCGCCGGTCCTCAACATTCCCGCTCTGCCGCATGTTGCCGAAGCGCATGTGAGTCCTTTCGGTGTGGGTAACTGAGTGGTGCCGCAGAAGAATTATTCATTTTGAAGATGAGGGTCCGGGTGCGAAGAGGATAAAACACCGCTCACGGTACGACTTTGAACTTGCACACGCGGAATAGGCCGTTGCGGAGAGATTCGCCCGTAGCACGGACAAAACACAGGCAAACAGTTTTGCGTTTTTGTTGAACCGCTACCCGGCCGGTGGTAACGTTACCGAGAGGAGGGCAACACATTGCGACACACTGATCAAAAAGGGCTTACGGCCATGAAGAATGGCCACAAAGGGCTTACGGCCATGAAGAATGGCCACGGCCCATGGGTTGGCCAGGTCAACGTCAATGGTATCGGTGCTTGCGAACTGCTCGCCGGACTATCGACCGACCCCGGCGTCCGGGCTTTTGGCAGTTGCATCGTGGCGATCATCAGTCACGGTCGGAATTGGTCTTGGACGACGGATGAGCCTCTTGTCTGTGAAACGGTGGCACGCGTGTTGCAATCGATGGGCGAGGTCGCGCCGGCCCAACTGGATGGAATTGGGTTTGTGAGCGAAGGCTGGGAACGGCTGGGGAAGGGATGAACCTGCCATCAAGAGATTGTGAAGTATGACCCGCACCTGTGTGGCAATGACTCATCGAACACTTTCTGAGGCCGCCGAGTTAAATCTTCAGGCTGCTCGGCGGGTGGCCATCGGTACGGCGATCAAGGGCAGCTCAGCATCGGATTTGGCGACGAAGGCAGCCAAAGAGGTCGAGATTCTGGAAAGACTCGGGAGAGAAGGCGGTCTTGCCGTCGTCACTTATAGCAAGGGCGACTTGCGTCTGCTGTGCCGCTTTGCCGCCGGAACGCCCGTCGAGCCGTTCGACGAGCTTCGTTCGCTCTTGATCGCGGAAATGCTGGAGTTGCCGCAGCGACTTCGGCACATTGGTGCGGAGCGCAACAACACCATTCGTGAACTTTCAAGTGATGAAGGTGGGGAACTCGTTGCCGAGGCCTCCCGACAGGGGTGGACCCAATGCGATGGGCGTGAAGGGCAGGAAGTGCGATGACACGTCCGCAAGTACCTGACTGGATCCGCACTTTTGCGCCGCCCACCGGATGGACCAATGTCTTTGGCCTGGTCCCCTCCAACGATCACCTCTACGGCACCGAAACGCTCTTTGGCGACTGGGGCGGAGAAACGCTTCTGCTCGCCAAGGACGGTGCGCCAACACCTGTGATCCGTGCGCTTCGAGACAGGGGAGATCCGCGACCTTGGAGGCATGCGCAGCGCGAGCTTCGTGATCCCGGCGGGTGGAAAACGAACGAAAGCCTGTCCGCGGCTGCGGCGGTTCTCCCGGGCGGTAAGCTCTACGGCTCGGCGACGGCGAACCTGCTCTATGACGACCCGAGATGGAGCAGGAGTCTTCCCGGGTTTTACACACCGGGACCACTTCAGGAATACCTGAAGGAAGTGCTGCTCTGGGTGCTGGATTCGATGCCAAATATTGAGCGTGTCGTATGCTTGGGCCAAGAGGCGTGGTTTCTTACGCATCAGGCGCTGGGTGTGACCGATGTCGCTCGACGGTTTGCGTCACATCGTGATTCTTTTCAAACCTCCGGCGGCTGCATCCGTGAAAAACGTATAACGACCGTCGCTCTCTTCCATCCCGCAGCGCGAGTCTCGGACGCTTCGAAGCGTGCGGGCTGGCTCGGCATGCTTTCCAGGCCCCTTCTGGGGGACTTTGGCGTTGATGAACGGCGTCAACCGGAGTTAATAGGTACAACGATGCGGCACGTCGTGAGTCCGCGTGCAGCGGACGACGATCAAGATGCACCAGCTATCACATGGGAGCCAAAGAGTTGGACCAACTGGATTGGGAAGCGAGCCCAGTCCGTCGGCAACCCGACGGGCACCATTCACCCGCACATGATCGCCATTCTGGACCGCGCTGGGGCGACGGGCGTTGGATGGACGGACTTTCAGGCGCTCGCATGGAGACCCGGGTTTGATGCGAAGCGGGTTGACAAGGCGATCGGACAACTTGCGGTATGTTATGGCTACCCGCTCCAGTTCAGGGGTGACCGAGGTCGGGGTCGCTATCCCGATCAATACCGCGTCGCGCCGAAGTGGGTACACAAGGTCGGCAAGCGTACTTCCGACGAGGACTTTGGCGAAGACGCTGGACGATAACCTTGCCTCGCGCGGACGTCTGAGTTGGGTGAGTTCATGGGCGACGTGCGTCGAACTGCAAGTTCCGCTTGCGCAAGGCCGTCCGCGTCGATAGCAGGCTCATCGCTCGAGCGTAGCGTGGAACCCGTGCTCAGAGGCCGGCTGGCGGGGTCCTAATCTTCTGCACGGGAGGCCCAAGATGGCAAGCCTAGTCGGGTTGACCATTGGCGCGTTTATGGATCAACTCGGCGCAAAGACCCCTGCGCCCGGGGGCGGCGCGGCGGCGTGCATGACGGG
>CAYMWG010000401.1:0-2523 GCA_964393765.1 uncultured Phycisphaeraceae bacterium | reverse complement strand
GCCACCAGGACCCGGCCACCCACCGCTGCGGCGACCATGTCGAGGAGGGGGGGAATCTCAGCCGCGCCGGAGGCCCGGGACTTTCGGAGTGCCGAGAGCATCGCCATCGGGCAGAAGGGCACGGTGAGGGGCAGGTACCAGGCGTAGGTGACCCAATCAGGGCGAGAGGCGTACCAGTTCGAGTAACTGCGGAGCATGGAGTCGGTGAGCCACGCCCCGGGCCAGATGGTGGAGGCCAGGATCAGGGCAAATACCCACGGGAGGAGGGGTTTGAGGCGGGGCCGGTCGAACCGAATACGGGCTGTGCCGGGGGTGATTCCATCGATCGCCGCCCCGCTCAGGCGCGACTCGAAGGGGGCACCGAAGTCGGCCAACTCGAATCGCGTACCCGTGCCGCCGGCGGCTGGAGCGAAGCCGGGCAGTTTGCCGCGGCGTGCGGCGGCATCGAGTTTCGCGATGAGGCTCGTCGGATCACCGGGGGATTCGATTTCGGGCATCGCCGGGGCTGGGCGCGAGTTTGGTGGATGTTCAGTGGTCATGGTCAGAGTGAGGCCCGCGAGGTATGTTTGGGTGAAAGTGACCGGCACGGAGGGCCGGCCCACCCAATCTGTCAATCGGACCGTTCCCGCGCCGGGCCGCACCGCGCGGCACGCCCATTGCCCACTACCGTTCCATACCCATGCGGCAAGGCCCTGCTCAGCGTACGTTGCGACTGGTCCACGCCGATGTTGTCGGCGGCGTTCATGTGTTGAGCGAACGCAACATCGGCCCACGTTCTTCCGCTCTTGCAGCGGTCGCTCGCGAGAATCAGCGAGCTGCCACGCTCTCCGCCCTCGACGCCCGGTGGATCCTGGCTGTGCAGGTGTCACAGGACATCAACATGTCCGGGGCGGCCCGCGCGGGCGTGCTTGCGCCGGAGCGGCGGCGGAAGATCATCGGGCTTGCAACACGCCTCGGGCTGCGGGCCTTTGACGCCAACCTGGTCATCGCTATCGTGCAGGACGGGTGCCGCTCAGGCGAGGGCGCGCTTTCACGCGAGGTGAGCGACCGACTGGCGATGGTGCGACCGCCCGAGCCGCCGCGCGGGGCGAACTGGCGCGAACTCGCCGCGTGGCTCGTGGCCGGGGGTTGTCTGGCGCTCACGGTCGGCCTTGCGCTCACGCGCTGGATCACCGGCTGATCGCGCCATCGCGGATCGCGATGCGCTTGGCCGCGGCCATGCCCGACTGCAAGCCGCCCTCCATGTACCCGACGAACTTGTAGCAGCAGTGCTCGCCGGCGAGGTGGAGCCGTCCACCGGCGTGAGCGCCAACGAGGAGCGGGCCGACGCTGGTGACCTGTCCAGGCGCGGGGAAGGAATAGCCCGCACCGGTGAACTGCTCGGCGGGCCAGTCCATGAAGCGAGTGCCGTTCACGTTCGCCTCGTAGCCGGGGAAGATGCTTTCGAGCGTCTGGGCGTACTTCTTGTTCCGGTCCTGCGGTTCGCGTGTACGGACCCGCTCCGCGCCCGGGCCACCCGAGAAGCACGTCAGGCAGGCTTCTCCGCCGTCATTCGCTTCTTCGCGCTGCCCGTCGGTCCCGTCCCAGGTCATGCTCACCTCATCGTCGGTCATCATGTCCGCCGCGAGTTTGTTTGCCTCCCAGTACCTGCTCTTGACCCGCGCGAGCATCTTGACGTTGGTGCCCATCTGCGGCGTGAGCCCGGCGGGCAGGCCGGGGGTGATCTCGATCTTCTTCCATGTCGGCGGAGGGACCGCAAGAACAACGTCATCGCATGTGAGCGTGCGCCCGTCGCCGCAGCCGATGAGCATTTCCTTGCCGCGTGACTGGATGGTGCGCGCGGCGACGCCGGTGAGGATGCGCGCTGCGCCGACGGCATCGGCGAGTTTCAGAGCCAGTTGCTGGTTGCCGCCCTTGCAGCGGTAGACCTCGCTGTCGGTCCAGTACTTGTCGAGTCCGCCGCCCTTGACCGAGGCGAGGAGGCCGAGGTAGGACTGGTTGGCGGTCGCGGTGCCGTTGTCGGCCTGGAGTTGGGCCGCGATGCCCATCTTGCAGAGGGCGGGCAGGTCCTGGCGTGCGAGCCAGTGCGCCATGCTCTGCTTGTCGAGGGCCTCGGCGTTGGGAGACTTCCACGGCTCATCGGCGTTGATAGGCTCGGCATCGGCGTTCATCAGGCCGAACGCGGCGTCCATCGCCTCCCAGAGTTCCTCGGATTCGGTGGTGGTGAGGCGCTGCCCGCCCAGGACGATGGGGAACTCGACCTCTTCGGGCTCGGACACGTCGAGGAACTCGAGGCCGAACTTCTCGGCGTAGGCGACCCACGCGGGGTGGTTGGAGCCGATGAGTTCGCCGCCGCCCTCGACGTTCTTGCCGGGCACGAAGTCGCCGAAACTGAGCACGCGCCCGCCCAGGCGGGGCCGGGCCTCGATGACGGTCACGTCGTAGCCGACACTTTTGAGTTCGTACGCGCAGGCGAGTCCGGCGAATCCCGCGCCGACGACGACGATGCGCTTTCCCCCCGCC
>CAYMWG010000400.1:0-2524 GCA_964393765.1 uncultured Phycisphaeraceae bacterium | reverse complement strand
GCGCTGGCGTGTCAACGGGTCCAACGAGTTTCCGACAGGCATCCCGTTTGTGGACTACGGGCGCGACGGCAACGACGCCTGGGTGCTCATGGACGACTCGATGGTGGTCATCGACGCGGACAAACCCCCGCCCAACCGGAACTACTCGAGGGAAGAGAGCCTTGTGCGCATGCATCTTGACGAGTTTCTCTACGCCGGGCTCGGCCAGACCCGAGGAGAAGCAGCATTCTCCCACCTTGCCATCGAGGGTGACCGCTGGAGCGTGCGCCGAACCGTCACGCTGGCTCCGGAGTCGGAGGTAGTCGTAGAACTTGCCGGACGGTGGGACGCGGACGCCGAGCGGGGGTTTGTGGAACGGCGCACACTCATCGCGTCGCCCTTCGGCGCGCCCGGCAGGAGGTGGGACTTTTCGGGGTGGCGCCACGAACCGCTCTTGAAATCGTGGGTGTGCGGCCGGGTGGACGAGATCGCGCCCGATGGCCGTCCCCACGAGTCGTTCGTCTGGCGTGGCGTTGCGCCTGTCACAGCGCAAGAAGTCGAGGCGTTGATCGCGGTGCCCGACCCGCTCGGAGAGGACCCGGTCCGCGGCATCGTCAAGGTGCGCGCGGTCAGTGACTTCCGGGCAAAGGCGATGACGTTTACGGCGCTCGACGATGAAGGAGCATCCGAGTCCCGGTCCCTGACGACGAGTGCGCCGCGGCAGAACATTCAATGGATGGGATGGGCGTTGGCGGCGCTCATTATCGCGGGCCTGGTGTTCATGCGCGTTCGACGCGGATCACAAGTTGGCTGACACTTGCAAGGAACGACCGATGAAAAACGTTCATTCGAAGCGGACAAGGTTTGATGGACTCACGGGCACCGCGATCGCCGTGGCATTCGCCGCGACTGCCCTCGCGGTCGCCGCTGAGTGCTATGTCGAAGAGGACAACTGCACGGTCTGTAAGCAGGCGGGTGCCCGTATCCTCTGCGGTTCGGGCTACATTATCTGCCCGGACGAACTCATCTCCTCTGATGCACCTTTTCGGATCGTTCGCGATGCGGAGATCGGCGAAGCGGGGTCGGGAAAGAAGCGCTCGGAGAACTACGGATCATGCCGTTGGCAACCCATGAAAGTCAACACGGGCTCCGGCGACCCGTGCATACCCGATGGCCCTGAAAAAGAAGTGCTGAACGTGATGGGCGAGGAGGTTTATGGCGATTCATGCATAGGGGTCGCGCCACGGTGACGAGCCCAGCGTATCGGCACACGGGGCTGGCGATGCTGTGCGTCGTCATGGGTGTGCTGCTGTCCGCAGGACTTCTGAAGTTTCTCGATCTGGACGAGTTCGCTGGTGCGGTTGGCACATGGACTGTTCTGCCGGCGATGCTCCGACCGGTGATCGTGGTGGGTATGCCGTCCTTTGAGGTCATCATCGGCGGCATGTGGTTCCTGGGGCTGGCTCCGCGAGGGGCACCGATGGCCGCGGCGTGCCTGTTGGTTATTGTTTCCGCGGCCTACGCGGTGCAACTGGCGTACGGCGAGCCGCCGGACTGCGGGTGCTTCGGGGCGCTGGCCCAGTTCAAGTGGGCGCAGACAGTCTCAGAGTCCGTGCTTGCTCGAAACGGGGTGATGCTCGCGGCGTTGCTCGGCGGCGTCGCGCTTGGGCGCAAGCGCGGACCCGACTCGGTGTCCTCCCCGGATAAGGGCGCGCGAACGCACCGTGCTCCTCCGGGCTTCACGCTTATCGAGACGCTCCTGGTCGTCGCGCTCCTGGCCACGCTGGTCGCCACGCTGCTGCCGTCGCTTGCACATACCCGGACCAGTGTTCGTTGTGCGAGGTCGCTGGCAACCGCCCGTTCGCACGCGACCGTCTTCGCCACCTATTGCAACGACTTCCGCGGCACATGGCCCTATGTCACCGACCCGCAAGTGCATTACACCATCCTCAGAGCCTCCGACATCACAGTTCCCGTCGTGTATTTTCAAGCAGCCAATAGGTGGAATGTCGGTCTCGCGGAATCCTACTACGCGGGCGCGGCTGTGCATGAGGTGTTCACATTTCCAGGGCGGCGGCCCACGAGTTTCACCGTCTACAACTACTCGCAGGCGATGCTCGCCGACCCCGCATACTGGAACGAGGCCACGCGCACCGGGCCGGCGCAGTGGAGACCGACGAGCGACCACGAGGTGACCTTCCCCAGCTCCAAGGCCATCATCGTTGACTGGTACTCGGGACATGCCCGTCGGCGGGACCGCACCAAGGAGCTTGGTTCCCCAATCGGCATGGTGTTCTGCGATACCTCCGCCCGTCAGGTTCCAACGTCTGACGTTCTTCCTGGCTACCGACAGTTCACCGGCTGGACCTGGCAAGGTGTTTACAACTCGGTCCTACCTCAGGGCATGCACACCATCGACGGCGTTCGCGGGCGCGACGTGAAGTAGCCTAGAACCTCGGCGCGTTGATCCACCCGTACGGCTGGCCGCGGTCGGTGACCTTCCACCACGACCCCGCGATGCCCTTGACGCTGGCGTAGATGTCAT
>CAYMWG010000399.1:0-2550 GCA_964393765.1 uncultured Phycisphaeraceae bacterium | reverse complement strand
ACCGGGTCTTCGAGTCGGCCCTCGCCCGCCACCCGGCGATTGATGGTCGCGACGGCGAAGCGGCCCTCGGCATTGCCGAGTTCGCCCTGCTCCGGCTCCGTGGTCAGGTCCGTGCCCGCGCCGAACAACTCGTAGACGTGCGATTCGCCGCCGGTCGAGCGGGCGCGGACCATCGGCGATTCGTGGTCCCACGGTCCCCACTCGCCCATGATGATCTTGTCGCGCCCGCGCAGGTGCGTTCGTGCGCCCACAGGGCGGGACTCCCCGATCCGGGAGGGTCCGGGCGCGGGGATCGTCGGTTCCGGCCCATCCCAGAGTTCGGTCAGCACAACGCCCGGACTCAGCAATCTCTCGATGCCGAGGCTCGGATCGACGGAGACTTTGTTGAGGGCATACCTGGTGTCCGAGATATGCGGTTCGTTGCCCTCATCGCGGATGTGCAGGCCGATCAAGGGCCGATCCGCATTGACGTTCCCGAACGGCTGCCGCTCGTCAATCACAAACTCGTTCCCGCAGATCACGTTGCCGGTGACGCCCCTGTAGTTGGCCTTGCCCCAGGCCTTGGTCTCAAAGTCCCCGTGCGCATCCCACCACAGGTGGATGCCGCAGCGGTTGTTGACAAACTCATTCCGCACGATCAGGTTGCCCGCGCTGTGCTCGATGTTCACGCCGCCCCGTTCCAGGCCGTAGGCCATGCCGCCATTGCCCGTAAAGCGGTTCTGCGCGATCAGCGTGTCCTGCGAATACCCGCCCCAGATGCCGCAGATCGCGTTCTCGACGAAGCGGTTATCGATGACTTTGTTGCCGAACGAGAAGGTCATCTCCAAACCGTGCGCGGGCGCGTACGACAGATCGTTGCCGGCGAACAGGTTGCCGTTGCAGCCCTTGCGACTGAAGTCGAACCCGTCCGGCGCGCCCTCGCCGGTGACGGCCTCCAGCCCGGCGAAGCCGAAGATGCCGTCCCCGGAGTGCGTACACGAGTTCTCGACCACCGAGTTGTTCGAGCATTGCTCGAACATCAGAATGCCCGCGGAGTCCTGTCCCCGGTTGTACACCCCCTCCGAATGCCCCCGCACGCAGAAGTCAAACGCATTGCGGCTGATGGTGTTGAACGATGACCGGAACATCGCCAAGCCCCACCCCGAGAGGAACGAGCAGTCGTTGTCGTAGAAGCGACCCTCGTTGACCGAGTGCAGCAGCACCCCGTTCTGGCCGCGCCGCACACGCACCCCTGTAACCGTCGGCCGCATCGACCGCCGGACGTACAGCCCCGCGCCGTGCTGCGTGGCCCACTCGTCCTTGTCGTTGTGGTGGGGGAAGAGCCAGTCGGAGGAGTTCTCCGCTTCCGGCGTCGACTTCAGTCGTTGGCGATAGTTGTCCGACAGGTTCGCGCCCTCGATCTTCAGCCCATCGCAGTCCGTTGCCCAGATGCCGACCTTGTAGCCGTGGATATTGGCCCCGCGGATCGTCACATCCGCCGCGCCCTCGATGCGGATGCCGATGCCTGTGTACCTGTCCCATGGCCCGGTCGGGTCGGCATCCGGCCGCGCCCCGCCCCAGAGCGCCGATCCGACCATGAACTCAACGGTGATCCCCGGTGTGCGGATGTGGATCACGCCATTGCCATCGGCATCCTCGATCGTCGCTCCGGGTGCGATCTCGATCCTACATGACCGCGTCACCTCGGTGTTGTCAGCCGTCACGACCACGACCGGCAACGACGGCGCCGCGACCGCTGCTCGCTTGTCCCCATCGGACCCGAGCGGCATCGCCGCACCGCACAGCGATCCGAACGAACCGGCCAGAACAAGCAGCGGGTGATTCATGCCCACAATGTACCGCCGCGGCGGACTCAGGGCAGCACGATCCGTCGCCCCGCAAGTTCCCTCCGGGCAGCCGCCCGCCAATCCCGATATGCTCTCCCCACCCATGGCCGACATCCGACTCGAAGGCGTGACCAAGGAGTACCCCGGCGGCATCAAGGCCGTGGACGATGTCTCCTTGCATGTCGCCGACGGCTCCTTCACCGTGCTCGTCGGCCCCTCCGGTTGCGGAAAGACTACGACGCTGCGGATGGTCGCCGGGCTCGAGGACATCAGCGCGGGGCAGGTCTCGATCGGCGGTCGGCGCGTCAACGAGGTGCCGCCCAAGGACCGCGACATCGCGATGGTGTTCCAGAACTATGCGCTCTACCCGCACATGACCGTGCGGCAGAACCTCGGCTTTGCGCTCAAGATGCGGAGCGTGCCCAAGGCCGAGATCGTCCGCCGAGTGAACGCCGTCGGGGCGACGCTCGGCATCACGGAACTCCTCGACCGCAAGCCCGGGCAACTCTCCGGCGGGCAGCGCCAGCGCGTCGCGGTCGGACGGGCGATCGTGCGCGAGCCCAAGGCGTTCCTGTTCGATGAGCCGCTGAGCAACCTCGATGCGCGCCTGCGGGTCTCGACCCGCGCCGAACTCAAGGCCCTCCATCAGCGCCTGCGGACGACGACGCTCTACGTCACGCACGATCAGGAAGAGGCGATGACGCTCGGCGACCGGATCGTGGTC
>CAYMWG010000398.1:0-2581 GCA_964393765.1 uncultured Phycisphaeraceae bacterium | reverse complement strand
TAAAACGGGCGCACGCAACCCGCTGGCTGCCTGCGCCCGAAGTAAAACGGGCGCACGCAACCCGCTGGCTGCCTGCGCCCGAAATCTGCATTCGATTGCGTCGGACCTCGCGCCAGTGGGGTGCAGTTACACCCGACGTCGGCGCATCGCCGCAGCGCCACCGAGCAGCAGCAGCGCACCCGCGCCGGGGGCAGGGATCTGGCCGCGGATCGCGCCGCCGGTGTGTACGGAGTTGTGGATGTTCACGTACCACCCGGCCGGGCTGGCGAGCACGCCTGCCAGATCGGCGTCGAACAGGCCCGACCCCGAGAGCATCGAGTTGAAGTCGACGCGGACGGGGCCGTTGGTCCCGAACGCGCCCTGGTGGATGTGGGCGCCCGTCGGCGGCAGCACGATGCTGTTGACGATGATGTTCCAACTGATGGTCATCGTGGCGTCGTTGATCTCAAGGTGCGCGGTCCCGAACCCATCGGGGTCGCCGACGTTGGGGAGAACTTCCTGGGCTCCGTTGAGGGGAATGTCAAAGACGATGATGGCCGCCGATGCCGGGGCCGCGGTCATGGAAGCCCAGGCGATTGCCAGCGCGGACAACGAGAGCAAGATGCGTCGCATGGGAGGCTACTTTGGCGGAATCCGCAAGGCTCCGGTGGCTGCCCGGGTGGCGATGCGAAGAATGTGGCTTGGCTATGCAAGGGACAATGTCCCTGGAAGCCGTGTGTCATTGCATCGCGGGTACCTGAAGAGAAAGTCCGGCGCGGAGTGAATACTCATTTACCTGCCGCGCCGACGGGGACGTGCGATGTCACCTGGTCGGGGTGGAGATGAACGTCAAGAGAGTGTGGATGAACCCTGTGCCAGAGAGAGCCCCGGTCGTGATCCGGTCCCTGACACCTGCCGACGCCGCGGCCTTCGCCGCGCTTCGGCGCGAGGCGCTGCGGAACGCGCCATGGGCGTTCGCGGCGGGCGAAGAGTCGGATGTTGGTGTGAACGCATCGATCATGGCCGAAAGGCTCTTGGAGCCCGGGCAGGCGATCGTTGGGGCGTATCGGGACGGTGTGCTCGTGGGCGTCGCGGGACTTGTGAGGAACAGGCACGCCAAGATGTCCCACCGGGCCAACGTCTGGGGCGTGTATGTGACGCCGACGGCGCGTGGTCGGGGCGTGGCGGAGGCCATGATGCGCGGGGTGCTGGACGTGGTGCGCGGATGGCCGGGCGTGACGAGCGTGGGTTTGCAGGTGAGCGCCCGCGCGGAGGGGGCTCGGCGCCTCTACGAGCGGCTCGGATTCAAGCAGTGGGGGGTCGAGCCGGGCGCGCTGATGTGGGAGGGAGAGACGATCGACGAGGCGCACATGGTGTTGTGGCTCAACGGCTGCGTCTTGGAGCGCCTGATCTGAAGTTCAGTTGCACGCGATCGTCATCGCTATTGCGAGGGGGCGGCCGCGACCTGCACATCAACCTGCGCCCACACCTCGACCTGGCCGGGCACGACCGGGGACTCGCGCTCCTCACCCCCGCCCGAGTCGCCGGCGACTTGGGCCATCATGCGGTTACCGTAGTTGCTGCGGCCGTACTGCTGGGTGTGCGTTGCCGCAGAGATGATGCGCACGACTTCGAGATCGAGCGATTCGGCGAGCACGCGGGCCTTGCGGGTCGCGGCCTTGGTCGCCAGGCGGATGGCCTCCTCACGCGCCTCGAGCGCCTCTTTGATGCCGAACTGGACATCGTCGATCCGATTTGCCCCCGCGGCGATCACGGCATCGAGCGTGGACGGCACCGAGTCGATATTCGAGGTTCGGATACGGAGCGAAATACTTGCGGTGTATCCCAGCAGCTCGCGCTCCCCCGTCTGCCGGACTTCCTTGTCGCTGTATCGCGGCGAGAGCTGCACCGAGCCGGTCTGAAGGTCTTGCCCGGCGAGCCCCAGCCGCTTGACCGCCTCGATCACCTGGCTCATGCCCTTGCTCGCCCCGGCCTGGGCCTCGGCGGCGGACTTGGCGTGGTTGGTCACACCGATGTTCATGTCCACATAGTCGGGCTTGCGGTAGACGCGCGCGGTGCCGTTGACCGAGATCGTGGTGTGGTCGGCCGCGGCGGCGCTCGGCGACGTGTTGGGCGCGTGCTGAGCCGTCGCAGTTTGCGGAGTGGCAATGGCCAGAGCGGCGGCGAGTCCGATGAGGAGCGAGGTGAGGCGCATGGGTTCGAGCTTCCAAAGGGGACTCTGAACGGGCAAAGCGGCTCGGTTACATAGTTTTCTACCGGCAGTCGATGGAACCGGGTTCGGCAGAATGACGGGATTCGGTCGCCGCGGCGGAACGCGACGCGATCGGACGTTCTCCCCTTTCTCATCCTCAGATGGACACGGTCTTCGCGGCGAGCGCCCGCAGACGTTCTATGTACGCCTCGGACGGCTCGATTTTGCGCCGGGCCATGGCGGCGCGGGCTACATCGAGGAACTTGTCGAAGCGGTACTGGCGCACGCCCGCATCGGTGGCCCAGGTGAAGCGGCCGACGGTGCCGGAAACGGGCGCGGTGGTGGCGAACATCGAGCCGGTGTGCAGGATCGCGCCGGTCATCAGGCGGG
>CAYMWG010000397.1:0-2597 GCA_964393765.1 uncultured Phycisphaeraceae bacterium | reverse complement strand
CGATCCGTCTGTGCTTGCGACTACATCCCGCGCGATCCAATGCGGTGATCCGTATCAGACAGAACCTGGGCTGATCTACAGTACAAGCGTTGGATTGCACATGGGGACGGCTGCGAGGCCGTCCCCATGCTTGAGCATATGAGCAGACAATGCGAAAACTGATCACCCCCAAAGCCGTGTCCGCGTTGAGATGGTTCCTCACCATTGTCACCGCATTGTCATTGGCCGCGTGGGTCTTTTCATGGGGGTGGCATCTTTCATTGGGCCTGCGAGAGGATGATTACTTAGGAATCTGGCGAGGCTGCCTGATGTTTAGTTACGATTATGGCGTAGTGTGGGCGGAACACATCGGCGAACCGACTGCCTGGATTGGTCGTGCCCACCAACGCCTGCCCATGCTCCATTGGGGCAGCCTTGAGTGGAGTCATCCCCATCCCAGCAGCATGATATTCACACTGCTCATCCCGCTGTGGGCTCTCGCGCTCGCCTTCGGCGCACCCGCCGCGTGGCTGTGGGCGAAGCGGCGGCGCCTGCTGCCCACCGATTGTCAGAAGTGCGGCTACGACCTCCGTGGGCTTGCCGGCAAGTGTCCCGAATGCGGGCATGCGCTGGCCGCGGAACACACCGAAGGCAAGCAGTAAAACGATCACCCCCGGGCCATGCACCGGCGTGCCGCAAGCCCCAACCCCGCCGCCGGGAACCCCGAGTCAATACTTCTACTGATTCGACGCTCATCGCTCACAGTCCGGGCGGAGAATATCCGCCCGGGCTGGCTTTCAACCCCGGATCCCACGATGACACTCGTGTTCTTTCAAGTCCGCACCACTACGTCCCCCTTGCATTTCCAAACAGGTCCAGGTGCAGCCGGTGGCAGTAGCGCCAGCCGCGGGCGAGGCACAGGTGTACGGCGGTGTCGCGCCGCTGGGGCGATGGGCTGGTGGTGCCCTCGGGCATGATGAGAATGTCCGATGGCGCGAAGTTGCGCAGCGATGCGAGCAGCGAGTCGATCTCCGGTACATCCGCCGCGGAGCAGAGAACGAACTTCAACTGGCGATCCGGGAACTCATCGATGAGGCGTTGAAGGACCGGCACATTCAGTCGCCGCTCCTCGTGCCTGGCCGCCCACGCCCCGCCGGGGTCGCGCGGATCGTTGACCGGCGTTGAGTTGGCGAGTTTGGGGCTGATGGATATGAGGTGGCAGGTGACGCCCGCGTCGGGGATGATCGTCCCGGCGGTCTCGATGGTGATGTGCATTCCTGCACCACCTTCTTGAACCGGTGCGGCGAGGCGTGCGGTCAGCTCGGTCGTCTGTGCGAACATCATCGGCTCGCCGCCGGTGAGGACAGCGTGCCCGATGCCCTTCGCCGCGGCAGCACGAGCCTCTTCGACAATCGAGTCGATCGTCCGCACAGCGCTATCGGGCTTCCACGAGGCGTACGGCGTGTCGCACCAGGTGCAGCGCAGGTTGCAGCCCGACACACGGATGAACAGACTGGGCACGCCGGTGAGTTTGCCCTCGCCCTGGATGGAGACAAACGTCTCGGAGATGGGCAGGCGGTCGCGTGCGAGTGCATCCGCGTTATCAATCTCACGCGAACCGCGTGAGATTGATGGCGGCACAGCAGTAGGCAAGATCGGCAGTTCGCGGCTCATGCCCGGGCACTCACGCGCTGGGCCGCGTCCGCCGCGTAGATCGTCGGATCAGGCACCCCGGCCCCGATGAACGCCCGCGAGCGGATCAGGCACGAGTCGCAGTGCCCGCACGCCTGCACCTTCTCGGGGCGGCACTCCTGGTGGCACCGCTCTTTAGAGCGGTGTTCCTTGCCATCACGGACCACCACCGGGTCGTAGCACGAGGTCGTGAGCGAGAAGTCCACGCCCAGTTTCACGCCCAGCCGGATGATCTCGACCTTGCTCAGGTGCAGGAGGGGCGCGGCGATGCGCAGGGTTCGCCCGTCCTCAGCCCCCGCCTTGGTGCCCGCGTTCGCCGCGACCTCAAAGGCCCGCAGGAAGGGCTCGCGGCAGTCGGGGTAGCCGGAATAGTCCACCGCGTTGGCGCCGATGTAGATGCGGTCGGCACCGACGGTCTCGGCATAGCCAGCCGCGCAGGACAGGAAGATCAGGTTCCGCGCGGGGACGTACGTCACCGGAACCTCGCGCGGGCTTTGGGTCGCGCGGTCCTTGGGCACATCGATGTCCGCCGTCAGCGCTGAGCCGCCGATGGCCCGGAGATCAACCCGGAGCGTGAGCCGCCCTTCGGGCGGGATGCCGAGCGATTCGGCGACGCGGGCCGCGGCGAGCAGTTCGACGCGGTGCCGCTGGCCATAGTCGAAGGTGATGGTGCGGCAACGGTCGGGGCCGAAGTCCGCCGCTGCGACGGCGAGCGTGACGGCGCTGTCCAGCCCGCCGGAGAGAAGCACCACCGCATTTCCGCTGGCCGGGGTCACACGCAATCCTAAGCCGACGTAGAGTCGGGCATGTCGTTTGGACTTGCCCGGGGGCGCGAACTCGATGACCGGCCGGTGGGCGTGCGGATCGGCCGCGGCGAGGAGTTGCCGCCGCTACCCGACGGCTTCGGAGCCGGCGGCGTGGGGGGC
>CAYMWG010000396.1:0-2599 GCA_964393765.1 uncultured Phycisphaeraceae bacterium | reverse complement strand
AAGGAACTCACCCATGAAGCCTGTCTGCATCTCCTGCATCGCCGCGGTCCTCGCCGTTTCCGGCGGCGCGGCCGTTCTCACAACCGTCGCCTCCACGGGCATCTCGTCCGCAGCGGTCGTGCCCGCGGCGAAGGGCTCGTACAAGGTCGACGGCGTTCACTCGTCGGTCATCTTCAAGGTCAGGCACAACCAGGTCGCCAACTTCTACGGCCGGTTCGATGATGTCTCCGGCTCCTTCGCGCTCGAGGAGGGCGGCACGTTCGATATCTCAATCAAGGCCGACTCGGTCCACTCGGGCAACTCCAAGCGTGATGACCACCTCAAGAGCCCGGATTTCTTCTCCGCAAAGGAGTTCCCGGCCATCACCTTCAAGAGCACCTCTGTCAAGGCCAAGGGCACCGACGAGTTTGAGGTCATGGGCGATCTCACGTTCCGCGGCGTCACCAAGCCGTTGACCGTCGTCGCCAAGGCGACCGGCAAGGGTGAGGCCCGCGGCACCCCCATCGCCGGCATGGAGACGATGTTCACCATCAAGCGGTCGGACTTTGGCAGCGCCTTCGGCGGCGCGGGCATTTCCGATGAGGCCCACATCACGGTGTCGCTGGAGGGCGCGGGCGGCTGAGCGGCGGATCGCGAACTGAACTTTTCGCAAGCGGGCGGGCCATCTGGTCCGCCCGTTTTGCTTTGACGTGCCCTGCTATGTCGAAAGAACCTTCATGGACCTATCCACCCCATGGCTTGTCGGCGTCGGAATCGGGGCGCTCATCGCGGCGGTGGTGGGGGGGCTGTTCCTCAGGTCCAAGCCCAGCGCCGACGGGCGATCGTTCGCCATCCGCGTGGGCAAGTTGTGGCCCGGCGCACTGATGCTCGGCGCGGCGAGCGTGGCGGGGTGGGTAGGCCTTATGGGCTGGCCACGGTGGCCGGCGGTCTCGGGCGAAGACCGCCTCGGATGGGTCTATCTGCTGGTGACGCTGCTGGCGGTCTTCGCGGGGCTGTTGCAGCGTTCGTTCGCCGTTCGCGCAGGGCTCGCGGCGGTGGGCGCAGCCACGGGTGCGGCGCTCACGCTCTACACCCCCAGCGCGGGCGTGGGCGCGCTGGCGGGCAACATCGTGACGATCGCGCTGAGCGCTGCGGGGATGCTGGTTGGCGCGGGCGCGCTGAGCGTGCTGGAGTGGCGCGGCCGGCGCGCGGGCGCGGCGTTCATCCTCACTGGCCTGGCCTTGGCCGCGGGCGCCGCGCTCGCGCTCTCCAGCAGCGCGCGCCTGGGATTTTTCGCGTGGTCGATCGTCCCCGCCTGCGCGATCGCCACGGCCATCTCCTCGCTCCGCAAGGGCGCAGCGCTGGGCAGCGCAGCCTATGTGTGCGGTGCTTGCGTGCTGGGCGCGACGCTCATCGCCGGGTTCAGTTACAGCGACCTGAAGCCCGCCAGCGCGGCCATCCTGGCTCTTTGCCCGGTGCTCGCGCTCATCGCCGACGCGGTTCTTACCCCCATGCTCAAGCCAAAGATGGCGGCGGTTGCGGTCATCCTCTGCGCGGCGGTCCCCGCCGGTGTCGCCGTCATGCTTTCCTACAGGTAAGCGACGCGTCAAAGGGGCAGGTGCGGGCTTCCGCCGGACACTTGCCCGGCTAGAGTTGTGGACCCTCTGTCTTTCTTCGAGTTGCCTGCACCGATCTTCGCTATGTCGAACCCCATCACAGTGTTATTGGTCGACGATGAGGCCCGCCTGAGCGATTCGTGGGCGAAACTCATCGCGCGTCAGACGGACATGGTCTGCGTGGGCACGATCCAGAGCGCGGGCAAACTCGATGAGGCGCTCCAGCGGCTCAAGCCGGATTTGGTCCTGATGGATTTGACGATGCCCGGCCCCGATCCCCTGGACGTTCTGTGGGAACTCACCAAGACGGGCGCGACAGCGCGGGCCATCATTTACAGCGGCAGGACGGAGCCGGAGTTGGTTGTCCGGGCGATCGAGTGCGGTGCATGGGGCTTCATTGATAAACTCAGCCCTCCCGCCGAGACGCTGACAGCGATGCGAGCCGTCGCCGCGGGCAAGCAGGCTTTCCCCGACATCTTCAACGTGTAACCGGGCTGCTTATTGGCTCCGGCCTTCGCGACACGCGTTCTCGGACGGTCCGCGCGCAGGTGACGGCAAAATGAAAAACCTATCATTGGGTGTTCATTTCAGGTTCAGAGCGAGGTGGAACATTTCCACGTCAGGCGCGTAGGGGCATTGGAGGTTGGCGCTTGGCAGGGCGGACAACGACGGCATGGTCGTGGGAACCGCGGGAAAAGGGGGGGCGGGTTCAACGACACCACCGTCGGTGTTGTTGTCAATGGCTTTTCGCGCTCCCGTGAAGCGCTCCAGTCTGCTGAGTCGCAAAACGCGGGGTACGCGCTTATGTCTGATGCTGCTCCCCCCTCCCCGATCGCCGGCACACCATCGCCGGGGGCGGTCTCCTCGACAGCCGCCGATAGCGCTTCACCCTTGCCCATCGCACACCACGCCAGAACAGCGGATGCCGCCGACTCCGCTCCCATCCGCGTCCTGTGCGTGGACGATAACCGCCTGCTGGCCCATGCCATCGAGCGGCGTTTCTC
>CAYMWG010000395.1:0-2634 GCA_964393765.1 uncultured Phycisphaeraceae bacterium | reverse complement strand
AACAAGCCGAGTTGCTTGAGTGCGGCCCCGATGATGAGGATGATGACGAGAGCGCCGGCGATGATCAGAAGAAGTTTCATGGCGGAGTCTATGGAAGGGGGCGCGATGAACTCTCGCGCGGTGGGAGCGCAACCACTCCCTCGATCCCTCGATCCCTCTTCCTTACGCCACCTCCCCCGAACTCGGCTCGCTCTTCTCGCTCCCCTCCCCCTCATCCCGCGGCCTGTGCGAAAGCGCAGTCAACCCCTCCAGCAGACTCCGCCGGTTCGTGCCTTTCTGGTACGCCACCTCCGGCCCGTCCACCTCCGGCACGCGCCACAGCAGCATCGCCACGCCCGCCACAAGCAAGACCGCCGCGAGCACGCCCACCGCGAGGTGCGTGCCCAGCGCACGGTCGCCTGTCGCCGCGGCGATCGACTCGCCCAGCCAACCAGCGCCGATCGTCCCCACCGCCGTAGCCCCGAAACTCGCGACGTTCGCCGTCGCCATCACACGCCCGCGCATCGAGTCCTCGACCAGGTGCTGCATCGCCGCCCACGCCTGGTTGAAGCCCCATATCCAGAAGACCCCGCAGAAGAACATTGTGAAGTAGCCCCAGCCCAACGTGCCCGTGGTTGCAAACACACAGATCGTCAGCCCGGCACCGCACAGCGACATCGGAATGAAGTGATGCTTGGGGTACCACGGCGGCATCCACCGCAGCAGCAGCCAGCCCACCACCGCGCCCAGGCCCAGCACCGCCAGCAGGTTCCCCACCGCCCGGTCCGCATCGGTCTGGCTCAGGCCGTAGACATCAATCGCGTACAGCGGCAGCATCCGTACCAGCGGCGCGGCGAGCAGCGACATCAGGATCATCGCCGCGAACACGCACAGCGGGCCCTTGTTCTTCAGCACAAACGCGAACGCGGTCCCGAGTTGCTTCCACGGGTGCTCGCCGCGGGCCGGTCGCGGAGGCGCCGGCGCATCGGGTGTGGTGATGACCGCCACAACAACGGCCATGAACGTGATCGCATTGATGATGAACAACGGTGTGGCTGAACCAGCCGACGCAGCGAGAATCCACCCGCCCGCCGCGGGGCCGACCACCCGCGCCATATTGAACTGCACACCGTTGAGCGTGATCGCCTTGGTGAGTTCGCTCCGCGGCACCAGCCGCGGCGTGAGCACCTGCCACGCGGGCATGTTGAACGACATCACGATCCCCTGCACCACCGACAGCACCATGAGCGCTGCCACCATGTCGCTCGCAAGGCCGAGCATCCACCCCATCGGCGGCGCGCCGAAGTACGACACAGCCGCGAGCGCCACGGCGATCACCATGAGCATGACCTGCGTGACCACCAGCAGCGTCCGCCGATTCACACGGTCGGCCACGATGCCGCCGGCCAGCCCGAGCACGAGGATGGGCGACATCTGGGCCGCGGCGAGATACCCGGCCATTTTGAGCGAGCCCGTCTCGTGCGCGACGATCATCTGAACGCCGAGCATCTCCATCCACCCGCCGGTGTTGGAGACGAGCGCGGCGGCCCAGACGTTGCGGAAATGTTTGTGCCGCAGCACACCCCAGCGCGAGGGAGGCTCACTTGAATCGCTCACGCCCACGATGAGCGTCGCACCCCCCCGCGCGACCGAATCGTGGCGCTTCCCCTTCCCCTCACCCGCGCGCTCGTTCACTCCCGTTGGCAGCGCTGCCCCCACACTCTCCAACGCCACAGCCCCCGGCGCGCCCGCGCCGCTCTCCGCGTCCTCAGTCTTTCCATTGCCCGACACGACGCGGACTCCATTCCGGCTCGCCGCCAATCGGCCATGCTAGGACTGGCTCTGGTGGGGCAGGCGTCCCGCTTGCCGTGGCATCGAGTTTCCACTCGATGTCCGGGCGTAGCCCGGAGGTTCAGCCCCCGCTATCCGTCCAGGTCACATACCCGCACCGCTCGCACCGCAGCGTGGATTCGGTAGTTTGGTGCGCGACAGCGGGCATCCCGTCAACTCTTCAGTTTCAACGTCGCCGCCTTCAGCCCGGGTGTACGAATCAAGCGCTCGTCTGCGGTAAGGAGCGTTGCGCCAATCGCGATTGCGCTGCCTGCGACAATCGCGTCCGGCAGTTTGAGCCCGGTCCTTCGACGAATCCGGATGGCGGCTTCTCTTATCGTGGGTGTGAGTTCAACAAGTCCAACCGCCCCGAGGAACGACCTCACTGCGCGTTCACCCTCGGCGTCCAGTTGATCCCACGAGAGCAACTCCATTTCCGTGATTACCGAAACGAAGTGGTCACCCGCCGGAATGGGCTCTGCAAGCCTTCCGCCGAGGTGGTACAACGCGATGTTCGTGTCGAGCACCCAGATCATCGCCACTCGCTCCGGCTCCGCTGCTGATACTCGCCGGGGTCGGCAGGCAGTCGCAGCGTGCCGGCGAAGCGATGAAGATCCCCGCTCGTTGACCCGTCCTTGCCATTGAGCGAAAGTGCCTTTTCGATCTCCAGCCAATCGGCGTACTTGATCTGCACGGCGACCGGTCGGTTCTCCGCATCCGTGACGATCATCTTGTCAACTGGTTTCATGGGGAACCTCCGATCAGCAGACGCCATTGTAGAGGGGACCGCCACCGGGTGACCGAGCCAGGCCCCGCCCCTTGCAC
>CAYMWG010000394.1:0-2641 GCA_964393765.1 uncultured Phycisphaeraceae bacterium | reverse complement strand
GCCGTCGCGCCGCCGCCCACACCGCCGTAGGAGGCGACGGTCTGGTGCCGTTCGGCAGCTGAACGCCCAGCGCACCGGGCATCGTGCGTGGCACGCCGGGGGCAAGTTCGATCTCATCCAGCGCGTCGCGGTTCCCCTCAAACAACTTCAACTCATGCAGGCTCAGGCCCAGCACCTGGAAACGGGCGACGGTCCGCAGGAGACGCGCCAGCGGATCGGTATGAAAACTGTCGGCGACCACGGCCAACTCATGCACTGTGCGCGGCTGGGTGTACACGCGGAAGAAACCCTCGGCCACGAAGGCGGCAACGCCGTCGGCGGTGTGACTCCAGAATGAGGCGTCGCTCGCCAGGGCGCGCAGCGGTTCGAGCAGCGCGCGGGCGTCGAGGGACCAGCGGTTCTGCACCAGCGACTGCACCAGCGACTTGACGAGATCGCCGAAGCGAATCGGGTCCTGCTTGTTCTCCGGGTGGTGTCGGTGCGTCGGCAGATAGAGCGACAGGCAAGGTGCGGCGTGCCCGCCAAAGATGCCGGTCGCGTAACCGCGGGCGAGCGCGTGCTGCGTTTCGGGAGTCATGTGTGATCCTCAGCGCTAATAGCCGCGCGATTTCGCGAGCGTGGTGTCGAGCAGCCGGTGCATTTTGCGGGCGGCCCCGTCCAGCGCCTGCTCCAGCGTGTCCGCATGGTGCGTGGCCGTGATCGGCTGCATGCCCGCGAGGTGGGCTTCCATCACGCAAAGGTTGTCATCATCGCCGCGCTCGTCGCCGTTAACGTCGTTAAGATGAACCTCCACGCGGGTGATCTCCATTTCAAGACTGAGATGAGCCTGGGCTGCTTGTTCCTGGTCCGTGTCAACTCATATGCAACCCTCATGCTCTGCCGAGTTCAATCCTGCCTCTGGCGGTCCTGAATCCGCCCGAAGGTATCGTCGAGGTGCCTTTCCATCTTCTTGGCCGCGCCCTCAACGGCCTCATCGAAGGTCGTCGCCACATCCGTGACGGACATGGGCTGCATGTTCGCGGGCCGGGCTTCGAGGACGCACTTCTTGTCGGCGCCGTTCGTCTTGGCGCCGTTCTCATCGCTCAGGTAGACCTCAACCCGTGTGAGCCGGTCGCCGAACCGGTCCAGAGAGGCCGTGACGATGGATTCGACCCACTGGGTGAGCTCCGAGCTCCCCGGCGTGTTGTTGTTTGTGCTGACTAGAACGAGCATGGGGATTTCTCCTGGGAAAGCGCAAGGTAGGGCACGAGTCAGTTCTTCGAGTCGCGGCGGGCCTGCGCGCGCTTGCCGCTCGCGGAAACATGGCCGAGCAGACGGCTCTCAAGACCGGCCCGCTCGATTCGGGACTCTTTGACTCTCGACTCGGCCTTCCGTTGCTTTTGATGGCCGAGGAGGAGCGAGGCGTGCGGCCCCTTCTTCGTGCCGCGGGCGGGCGAGGCCGAATCAACCTTGGCGTTGAGTGGCTTCTGGGCTCGCTGAGCCGATGCACTCGGGACCGGCTTGGTTGCCGCACTTCTCTTACTCGAACCGGCGACCACCGCAGCCTTCGGTGTGCGGCCACCCTCATTCTCCCAACGAGGCGCCGCGCGAGCCCTCGCATTCTGCTTCTTGAGTGGAGGTGTCGCGCTGTCGGTGGATCGGGCATCTCGCATCGCGCGGCCGAGTCGTCCAGCGCCGCCACGCGACTGGCGGGATCGGCGTGTGATGCCGACTTGCGGCCCCGCCGCGGGGCTCGCCGTCAATCCCGTCAACCCCGGACGAAGGAGTTTTCCGTTCTTTCGTATAGTCATGGAACAATTCCTTTCGAGAGGACGTGGCCGTGCCCGGACGGAAGCGTGAACGATTATAGCCAGATCCGGCGAGCCGATTGACGCGGTGCCGCGATTGGGGATTCTTGCTACACGACAGTGTCCGCTGAATGCCGACCAGCCATTGCGGTGCAGAGTCAAAACCCCAGGAGAGCAAAGACGCCTGCGGTTCAGCGATGAGCCGGGGCCGTTTCCATCGCAGCTTTGGTCGCCTTGAGCGACTCGAGCTGGCACTTCACTCGCGCCTCGACGGGCTCGCGGTCCAGCGATGCCGGGATGGTCCGCCGGATGACTTCCTCCAGTGCCTGCGCCTGATGGAGGAGGACAACGCGGCGGTTCGGTCGCTGGGTTTGTCCCTCAAGCGTGTGTAGGGCATCGACGAGCCGCGTGAGCACGGCGACATTGCCACCCCCCCCGGCGTTCTGGCGGATCTGGTCGAAGGCCAGTTCCACCATGCTCACGAACGTGGCTCCGCGCGTGATGACCCGCAGTTCACCATCGTCGTACCGGCACGGTGATTCGATGCCGCGGCCGCAGAGCCTGACCAGGATCGCGGTCAGGTAGTCCAGGGACATCACCGCAGTTGTGGTGTCGTTGATTCCGGGCGAGAGTGCCTTGAGCGCAACATCGACGATCTGACGGATGCCGTAGGCCGCATCCTGGTCCGTGGTCCGCTGGGCGTTGATGGCGTAGGCCGCGCTGAGGCGATTGATGGCCTCTTGGGAGGGCGGTCCGGAGTCATCCGCCGTGAGGATGGAGGCCAGCGGCATCCCCTTAAGGAAGTCGTAGTGGCCACACCCATTCGAGTGTAGCTCGGCGCTCGGCGGGTTGGG
>CAYMWG010000393.1:0-2652 GCA_964393765.1 uncultured Phycisphaeraceae bacterium | reverse complement strand
GGGGGGGGGCTGAGGGGGTAGGAGCGGGCTGCGTGTCGGCCCCCGTCTGGGCAAGAGAAGCGCCCGCGAGCAGCGCTGTTCCGAAAACATGTGCGAGCAGAAGTGGCGTTCGTGTGTGCATCGTGAATCTCAGGGAAGTTTGTGGGGCTGTTGTGTGCGTTGGGGGTGGTGGCATGTTCACCCCTTCATCCGCCAAGCGTACACGAACCACTCGACCGTGAGGAGGGCGAACGCCGCAAGGACAAACCAGTGCCAGACTTCCCGCGGCCCGGCCTCGGACCCCGAGGGACCAATCGTCTGGCTCCGGGGCGCTGATGCTTCCAACGTTCGGAGTAAAGCACTCTCGCGTTCGCTCGCGAGGTTGACGACCACGGCCGCGGGCTCGACAGAGCGCCCATCGCTGGTCTGCAACCGGTAGACGCCCGCTCGGTCAAAGGGACCTATTGGCACCTCTCGCGCAAGTGCTCTTTCGCCCCCGATGTCGAACGTCCGGTCGCTGGCTCCGGTTGCAAGCACGATGGCGGTTCCCGCCGGGAGATCGAGCAGAACCCGGTCAATGGTTGTGTGGCTCGCCGCCGATCCGCCGCCATTGCGTCCGCTCCGCCCGGCTGTCAGATATTCGATGGCATTGCCGATGAAAATCGGGAACGAAACATCCGGTCCCCAGTTTGACCGTGCCAGATCAAACGCCACGACCAGCCGTCGCACTGAGCGCGTACCGGCGAGCCCCTCCTCGATCCCGATCATCAGCGATCCGATGGTTCCATCGATGAGCACGCTGAACCGCCTTGCTTGGTCGCTTCCCTTCTCTCCTGAAGCGGGGAACTGCAGCGCCGCCGCTGGCGCGACAATGAGCGCATCGAGCCCGGCGTACGAGAGCGTCGGATGCTCGCGTTGCCAGGCGAGGGCCGTGGCGCTTCCTCCTGTCTCTCCGGCAACGATTGAGAGTCCGGAGATCGGGAGTGTCGCACCGAAACTCAATGATGGCAGGGGGGGGAGGGTTTCTGGCGCAACGCGATCGAAGATCACCACATCCGCGGTTGCCCAGAGTGCCGGCGCGATGGCACCCGCGCCGACCACGCGGATGCTCGCTGGCTCCGCAGCCTCGAGAGCCTGAAGCAGGAAGACGTCGGGCACCGGTTCGCCCGCAGGCTGAGGCCCATCCGGCGCGACGATCAGCACCCGCGCCCTCCAGGGCGGCTGCAACACCATCCCCGCGGAGTCATCCGCGAGGAGTGAATCGGCGCGATTGATCGACACGATGACCGTCCGCGCCGATGGGCTTGGAGTGGAACGCACGGCGAACACCGCGGCAGCCTCGCCGGGGACGTTCGGGGCATCGGCGGCGGGCTGTGCGGCAGGAACCCGGATGCCGAGGACCCCGTCGCCGGGCACCTCACCATCCATTATGCACCGGACGGCGAGGTCCAAGGGCGAAGGCCCCGAGTTGATGAGCCGCGCGAACACGCGCACCAGACCCGGATCGTCCGCGTCGAATCGTGCGCTGACGGCGACGATGCCTATGTTGTCCGCCATGGCCCGAGCATTTGTGGCGTCGCCGATGATGAGTGGCACGAGCCGGGAATTGATCGCGCGGCCCTCACGCTCGCCCGGCAACTCGATTACGCCGTCCGTGACAAGGTAGACAGTCGGTGGTGTGCCTGGCGCGGCCTCGCCTGCGCCCTCATCCTCGCTGCCTGCTTCTGCTGTCATCGCCTCGATCAGTTGCAGCGTTGCCGCCAAGTTCTCCGGCTGGTCGCTGGGCGTGATCGTCGAGAGTGCCTCCTTTACCAGGCGCAGATCGGTCGTGAACGCCGTGAGCGCCTCGGGCCCGTCCGCCATGGAGATCAACATACAGCGTGGTCGCGCGACGCCTGCCCCGGCGCGACCGATCGAGTCGAGCAGGTTGTTCGCCCGCACGCGAGCCGCGTCCAGGCGTGAGGTCGGCGGGCCTCCGGCCTGTGAGGGCGGCATGTCCGTGGCACTCATGGACGCAGAACGGTCGATCACAATGACGATGCGCGAGCCCGTGGCACCGCCCTCGCCCATTGCGGGCCGAGCAAGCGCGAGAAGCAACGATGCGAGCGCAAGCAAATGGAGCGCGAGCAGTGATGACCATCGCAGCATCCGCAGCGGCACATTCACCTGAAGGTCTTGGGCGGCCTGCTCCCACAGGAGTGTCGAACTTACCCTCAGCGGCCTCCGGCGCAGGCGGAGCAGGTACAACGCCAGCAATACAGGGACGGCGATCGCCGCGCCGATGATCCCCGCCCACGGCGCAAGCAGCGTCATTCGGTGCGCCCCATCCCACCCCCGGACGGTGCGGCCTTGGCAGGGAGCGGCCGTTTGTACCCCTTGGCCACAACGAACATCTCGCGAGAAGCATCGCGGCTGGCCTCGGGCTTGAAGCCCTTGACTTCCTGAAAAAGCAACTGTGTTTCGCGGAGAAGTGCGGGATACTCCTCCCCCTCAAACACTTTCATCACGAGATTGCCGTTCTTCCGAATGACCGTCGCGCAAAGGTCAAGCACCCGCCGGCAAAGCGCAACCGAGCGGAAGTGATCAACCATCCCGCCGCCGCCGCCTTCGGTGTTGGGGGCCATGTCCGACAGCACCACGTTGAATGACGCTCGCGATCCCGCGGCTCCGTCT
>CAYMWG010000392.1:0-2655 GCA_964393765.1 uncultured Phycisphaeraceae bacterium | reverse complement strand
GCCGATGCGCGGGTCGATCGGGAGACGTGCGAGTTCCCGCCCGATGGGGGTGATGTCGCCACCCTCCTCAACAGCGCCGATTTCGAGCAAGGTGTCGTAGCCGTCGTGGACGAGGCGGTCATCAGGCCGATCGATGAGCGGGAACTGCTCGATGCGTCCGAGGCCCAGAGCCTTCATCTGGAGGATCGCGCTGGCGAGATTGGTCCGCAGAACCTCTGGCTCGGTGAAGCGCGCCCGCTTGGCGTAGTCGTCCTCGGCGTAGAGGCGGATCGCCAAGCCGGGGGCGAGGCGGCCGCAGCGCCCGGAGCGCTGGTTGGCGGAGGCCTGCGAGATCGCTTCGATCGGCAGGCGCTGGACCTTGATGCGCGGGCTGTAGCGGCTGATGCGTGCAAGACCCGAGTCGATGACAAAGCCGATTCCGGGGACGGTGAGGGAGGTTTCGGCAACGTTCGTGGCCAGGACGATGCGCCGGTTGCCGGTTGCGCCGGCTTTGAAGACGCGGTCCTGCTCCTCGTTGGTGAGGCGGGCGTAGAGCGGGAGGACCTCGCCCGCGCGGGGGAGGTGCCGCCGGAGGATGTCGGCAGTCTCGCGGATCTCGCGCTCGCCGCTCAGGAAGACCAGTATGTCGCGCGCGTGCGCGTGCGCCGGAGTGTCCGGGAGCGTGATCTCCCGCACCGCCTCGACCACCGAGCGCTGGACGGGGTTCAGGTCGTCATCGTCGCGTTCCACGGCCGCGCGGTAGCGGATGTCCACCGGGTAGGTGCGGCCGGTGACTTCTATGACAGGGACTGAGATTGGACCGTGCGAGACTGGCGCAAGTGCAGTCGTCGGGGCAGGTGGGACGGGAAGAGCCTCGCGCCGAGGCGCAGAGACGCGGAGAGAATCAGCCGGAGTCGGAGGATGGTGCTTCGCGGCACTGGGCGCAATCCCTGTCAGCAACGGCGCGGTCTCGAAGAACTTCTTGAAGCGTTCAGGATCAATCGTCGCCGACGTCACGATGACCTTCAGGTCCGGGCGTTTGCCCGAGTCGATCAGGTTCTTGATATAGCCGAGCAGGAAGTCGATGTTCAGGCTGCGCTCGTGCGCCTCATCGATGATGAGCGTGTCGTAGTGCGCCAGCAGGCGGTCGCCCTGCGTCTCGGCGAGCAGGATGCCATCGGTCATCACCTTGATGTACGGCGTCGGGTGGCGCGTGCCCGCGGGCACGTCGCTCGCGCGCGTGTCGCGCCGCGGCTGGGCGCGGCCTTCCCCCGAGAGGTCGCTGAAGCGGACCTTGTAGCCCACACCGTTGCCGACCTGCAATCCAAGTTCCTCGGCGATCCGCGCGGCAACGCTTCGCGCGGCGATTCTGCGCGGCTGCGTGTGGCCGATGATCCCGTGCCGACCGCGCCCGGCTTCGAGGCACAACTTGGGTAACTGCGTGGTCTTGCCCGAGCCCGTCTCGCCGCAGACGACGATGACCTGGTGGTCGCGGAGAGCGGCAAGAATGTCGTCCTTCCGCTGGACGACGGGGAGTTCGGCGGGGTAGGTAGGTGTGGGGGCGTTGGCCTCGCGAGCCTCGATGCGTGCGATTGCGCGTGCCAGTTCCTCACGCCAAACCGTGGGCGGAGAATCGGGGTGCTGGGTAACGAGTGCGCGGGCGCGCGAGCGCAGGCGATGCCAATCGACGAGCATGACGCGGTCGAGGTCGCGGCGGAGAGCAGGGTCGCGGAGCCAGTGGGACACGCACACACTCTATTCGTGGCACCGACCTTCCGGTCGGTGACGTCGCTGCTTTGAGCGACGATGGCCCACAACATGAAAACGGGCCGCCCTCGGTCAAGGCGGCCCGTCGATGACTTGAGGTTGTGAGGACTGATCACTAGCGGAGATCGAGCGTCCGCCAGCCGGTCCAGGCCGAAGCCCCCGCGGCGTTGACGGCGCGGACGCGATACCGCCAACGGTTCGCGCCGGGTGCATCGTTGAAACTGGTGGCGTTCGCCGCAGCCGGGCCGAGGTTCGTCTGGTTGATCCAGTTGCTGCCCGAGCGTTGCTCGCGCTGGATCTCGACCCCGGTTTCGTTATTGGCATTGTCGGTCCAGTTAATGCGGCCCGAGCCAAGGGCGAGTCGCGTGCCGGTGAGGCCCGTTGGAGCCGCGGGCGGCGTGGCGGGCGGAACCTGCACAGTGATCGAAACCGAGGCCGAGCCGCTCAGGCTGCCGGAGTCCGTGACGCTCGCCGTGATCACATGCGTGCCGTTGATGAGGTCGGAACGGTTGAACGTTCCGCCTGTGCCGATCGCGCCCTGGAGGCTCGACGCCCAAGCGAGCGAGGCCGTGAGGCTGCCATCCTGGGTGTCAGTCGCCGAGCCTGTAAAGGTGATCGAGGCTCCTGTGTTGAAGATCTGGCCGTTCGTCGGAGACGAGATGGTGACGGTCGGGGCGGTGTTGGCGGGCGGATTCTGCACCGTAATCGAAACCGAGGCCGAGCCGCTCAGGCTGCCGGAGTCCGTGACGCTCGCCGTGATCACATGGGTGCCGACGATGAGGTCGGAACGGTTGAACGTTCCGCCGGAGCCGATCGCGCCCTGGAGGCTCGACGCCCATGCGAGCGAGGCCGTGAGGCTGCCGTCCTGGGTATCCGTGGCCGATCCCGTGAACGTGATAGACGTGCCGG
>CAYMWG010000391.1:0-2661 GCA_964393765.1 uncultured Phycisphaeraceae bacterium | reverse complement strand
CAGCAGAACCCCTCCACCCCCGCCGCCGCCCCCGCGCAGGATGCTCCATGATCGTTGTCTTGGATGTTCCGGCACTCCGTGCCGGGCATCGGTTCCTTTGCATCGGCACTTTGCCTTGAGTGGACCGCCACTCGCTGGGCTCGCTCCAAAGATACTGCCCGATACTCCCATGAGCCTCCACTTCGATCAACCCGCGTGGCTCTGGCTCGGGCTCATCGGCCTCCCCATGACCGCGGCAGGCATCGCCTGGTTCAACTCCATGAGCCGCCTGCGCCGCTGGACCTGCATCGCCGCTCGCCTCGCCCTCGTCGCCACAATCGTCGGTATGCTCGCCGGGGCGACCGCCGTCCGCACCACTTCGGCCCGGGCCACCATCGTGATCCTGGATCGCTCTGGCTCCGTCGATTCCTACTTCGACCTTCCGCCCGCAGCAAACCCGCCGATCGCGCAAGCCGCCTCATCCGCCTTCCTCGAAGCCGCCCGCCAGTCGCTGCGTCTCGCGCTGGCCGCCTCGGATCGCGCCCCCGATGACCGTGTCGGCATCGTTCTGCTCGGCGCGCAGCCAACGGCATGGTCCGCCCCCACCCGCGCGGACCCGTTCCCCGAGCCGATCGAGGCACCCGTCTCGGGCACCAGCGACATCGCAGGCGCTATCCGCCTCGCTCGCGCCATGATCCCCGCCGATGCCACCGGCCGCATCGTGCTTCTCACCGATGGCAACCAGACCACGGGTGATGCCCTCGCCGAAGCACGCCTCGCCGCCGCGGCAGGAACACCAATCGACGCCGTCCCTCTGCGCTACGCGGTAGCCTCCGAGGTCACAATCGAGTCCGTCGATGCCCCAACGGTCGCCGCGCCAGGCACCGCTGTAGTCGTGCGAGTAACGCTCCAGTCCGCCGGACCGGCAACGGGCACGCTCGAACTCCTCAACAACGGCAGCCCCGTGGACATCTCTCCCGGCGAGCAGATGACCGGCCGACGCCTGACACTGACCGGGCCCGCAGTGGGAAGCAACGGTCGCCAGATCGAACTCATCGAGACAGTACTGCCCCAAGGCCGTGTCCACCGCTTCGAGGCCGTCTTCACGCCCGACTTGAAGGACCCGGCGCGACCCCAACTCGGCTACGCTGCCGACCGCGTGGCGGCCAACAACCGCGCGCAGGCGGCGACCTTCAGTTCCGCCCCAGGGGCGATTCTCCTGATCGACGGAGTCGGCGGGGGAAACTCATCGGGTCCAGGCGCAACACTCCGTGACACGCTGGAGTCGGCGGGGCTGCAGGTCAGCATGATCTCTCCCGAGGCCGCGCCAAGGGACCTCATCGGCTTTGAGACATTCGATCTCGTGCTCCTCGCCAATGTTGCCGCCGACTCGGTCGACCCCGGTTCCGTTACGGCCCTTGCTCACTACGTCACCGATCTCGCTGGTGGTTTAGTCATGATCGGTGGGCCGCAGTCCTTCGGCGCGGGCGGCTGGAAGGGCACATCCATCGAGCCGCTGCTGCCCGTGGTGCTCGACCTCCCCGAGCAACTGATCAAGCCCAGCGCCGCGATCGTCCTCGTACTGGACAACTCCGGCTCGATGAGCACCGCCGTCATGGGCTCGCGCCTCACGCAGCAGGAGATCGCCAACGAGGGCGCAGCGCTCGCGATCGAGAGCATGGACCGCACCGACCTGCTCGGTGTCATCACCTTCAACAGTTTCCACACCATCGAGGTCCCCCTTGGCCGCCTCCGCGACCCTGCCGCGGCCGCGGCGCGTGTCCGCTCCATCCGCGCCGATGGCGGCACTTTCTGCGGCCCCGCCCTCGCCGAGGCCGGGCGGATGCTCGCCGGCGTCGATGCCGATGTCCGCCACATCGTCGTGCTGTCCGATGGCCGGTCCAAGGGGGCCGATGAACTCCCCGAACTCGCTGCGCGGATCGCTCGCGACGGGATCCGCGTCTCCACCATCGCCGTGGGGACGCGCGCCGATGCACAAACCATGGCCGAGATGGCCACCAAGGGCAACGGCCGCTTCTACCGCGTTATCGACCCGACCATCCTGCCGCGAATCCTTCTCAAGGCCGTGCGGGTAGTGCGCTCTCCGCTCATCCGCGAGGGCGACTTCCAGCCCGTGATCCTCGCCACCGGCTCACCGCTCACGCAGAACCTGCCCGCCGGGATGCCCCCGCTCGGCGGACTCGTGCTGACACAGGCACGCGATGTTCCCACCGTCACCTATGCGATGTCCACGCCTGCGGGCGAGCCGGTACTCGCACATTGGAATGCCGGCCTCGGGCGTGTTGCCGCGTTCACCTCCGATGCCCACGAATGGTCCGCCCGCTGGGTGGATTGGCCCGGGTACTCCCAGATGTGGACCAGCATCGCACGCACAGTTTCCCGCCCACCGAGCGACCGCAGACAGGAACTTGCAATGACAATCGACGGCGACCTGCTGCGCTTACGGCTCGATGCCACCGATGCGAGCAACGCCCCGCTCGACCTGCTGAGCGTCCCCGGTGCGGTCTACACGCCCGATGGCCGACGCATCGAGGTCCGGCTCGCCCAGACCGCCCCCGGCCGCTACGAAGCATCGATCTCGCCCGACATATTGGGGGCGAACGAAGATGGAGCCGAAGCCGGGACCTACATCGCGACGCTCTCGCCCCGCCGCCCGGGCCG
>CAYMWG010000390.1:0-2669 GCA_964393765.1 uncultured Phycisphaeraceae bacterium | reverse complement strand
CGGGGAACCGCTCCACCCAATCCGTCGCGCACGATGCCCGCATGTTGTGGAACAGCCGGGGCCAGGGCTTCACGCTCGCCTTGGCGATGATCTTGTGGAACGTGGTCCGCAGATTCATCCTCGCGTCGCGCAGCCGGGGCACGACCGCCTCCACACCCACTTCGGCGCGGTCAAACAGGTCTTGCAGGATCGGGCGCAACTCGGGGGCGATCGGAACCACCCGTACCGCGTGGCCTTCGTGCCGGGCGGTCTTGGGAGACCGCACCATCAACCGCCCACGTTCCCAGTTCACGTCGCCCCACCGCAGGGCCACGATTTCGGAAGGGCACCGCAGCCCGGCGAACCGCGACAGCGCCACGATCGCCCTCCACTCATCATCGGGGCACGCCGCCATGATCGCCCGGATGGATTCGGGCGCGACGTAGAACGCCCGATCGGGGTTCGATTGTGAACCGGCCCGCAGGTCGGCGAACGGGCTAGCCGGGATCAAGCCCCAGCGTACAGCCTTGCGGAAGATGCCTTTGGCGACGATCGTCCGCTTCGCCACCGTCGCCGCGGCCAGTTGCTTTGTGGTTTCCTTCCCGCCGTCGCCCTTCACCGTCACCGGCTCGGCGATCGACTTCCGCCAGCCGTCCGCGTCCGCCGGTGTCAACGACCCCAGCGCGGTATCCGCGCCAAGGTGCGCGCGCAGGCTGTCCGTCGCTTGCTTGTGTGCCGCGTGGGTTGATGGTTTCACCGCCGCCGCCGCGGCGAATCGGTCCAGCAGCATCCCCAGCGTCACCACCGCCGTGTCGCGTGGTCGGCACAAGCCCATCGCCACCACTCGGGCGTGGGTGCGATCGCCGATCTTGTCCAGCCACCGCACCGCGTCATGGTGCGGGGCCGTTTCGTGTTCGCGGGATTCGATCAGATGATCCACCGCCGACAGGGCCAGCAGCGCGTTCCTCTCGGAACACTTGCCCAGCCGCAGGGTCCGTTGCTTGCCCTTGGCGTCACGGAACATGATGCGCTTCAACTCGCCCCGCTCGCCTTCACGTCCGATGCTTGCCATACGTCACCGCCTTTCAGAGTTCAAGCCGCGATCACCGTGCCACGCCGTCCCGCGTCACGCCGGAGTCCGTTCAGAACCGCCGCCGATCCGGGGCGCGGGCGCAACTTGCCCCATTCCCAGCGGGCCACAGTCATCTTGTCCACCCCGATCCGCTCCGCGAGTTGCGCTTGGGTCAGCCCCAGTGCTTCGCGCAGCGTGCGGATGTACGCGGGAGTCGGAGCCTTGGGTGTTCGCATCGCCAAGGCCTGCACCCGGTCGATGAATCGCGCGGCCTCGGGCTTGAACAGCACTTCGCCGCTCGCGTCACGTTCGCACCACTTGGCCGGAACCAGCACGAACAGCGTGCGCCCGTCCGGGAGTTTGGCCGTGAATGGCACGTCATCCCGGATCGTTCGTCCCGCCTTGCTTCGATTCGTGGTCATGGTCAGTCCTCCCAAAACGCCGTCACAAACACGGTCAGTTCACCCGACTCGTTACGCCCGATGGCGCACACAACGCCCATCGCCGTACCGTCCGCCGCCCCGCCGCGCACGATCCACCGGGCGCGGCCTTCATCGTCCAGGCCGTCCGCGTTGGCGTCGAACGGCTCATCAAACAGGGCCAGCACGTCGGCCCACAATACCCCTCGCTCGGTCAGCCGTACGCGGAAGTGTCGCGTCAGCAGGACACGCTCGCCTCGGATACACCGGCGGATGGTCGATACGGCTTGGCGGGCGGTCTTGTCCATCGCTTGCGATCAAGTATACGTCACAATAGGCGCGTCGTCAAGGGACTCCCCGACCGCCACCAGCCACGCCGCCGATCCGGGGTGGGTGGGCATCCCCAGCCCGTCCGCGATGCCCAGCCGTTCGCCCAGGACGTACCCCGCGTCACAGTGGGGGCCGTCGCCAGGGGCGTGCGCGCCACGGGGGGACAGCAGCCCCAGGATCGCCGCCCGGTGTAGCCGCAGCCGCGCCGACAGGTCGGGGGGCAGGTCCGCCGGGCGATGCCGCAACCGATCCGGCTTCGATGGATGCCGGGCCAGTTCCACCCGGGCGCGGCCAAGTGCCAGTAGCAGCCCACCAAGTTCGGGGGGGTGCGTGTTCACAGTTCACCCCAACCGTCGCCGGTGTCAGCGCCGCGAAGGTTGCCAACGGTCCCGCCCAAGGTTGCCACCCCTTCGGATTTGGCAACCTTCGGGGGAAACTCGCGGGATTCGTCGGGTTTCGTCCCAAGGTTGCCAACTGCGGGAGAGTGGCAACCTTCGGCGTCGGGTTGGCGCTCTTGGGCAGGTGCGCCCAGTTCCCACACCCAGCCGCCGCCGAACGCTTCCTTGCGGGTGCGGACACCCGCCGCTTGCTTTGCTCGGTCGATGGTCCGCTTGGCGAAGCCCGCCGCCTTCGATTCGGTCAGCACGTCCCGCGCCAACTTCGCGCCGTCGCTCAGGTAGTCGCGCAACCAGCCCGCCGCGTCGTCGCACTCGGTGCGCCCTTCGCCTTGCTCACGACCACCCGCAAGGGCGTCATCGGCGCTCACGTTCACGGGATCGGGTTCCCATGCCACCACCGGGCAACCGTCCACGCCCAACGGTTCGATCCGGTACGCCAGCCCGCCCGTGTCCGGTGCAATGTTGTTCTTG
>CAYMWG010000389.1:0-2679 GCA_964393765.1 uncultured Phycisphaeraceae bacterium | reverse complement strand
GGGGCACCAGGCGCGCCGGGTGCGGGGGGGGGAGAGGCCCGGAGCGGCGACCCCAAGCGATGGGGAAAGGCGACGCGGAACGTCGAGGAGGGGCAGTTCCTTGAGGGGCCGCGGAACCGCGGCTTTGAGTTGTGGAGGGTGCTGCGGATCGCGATGGAGTTCATCCGGGGCTTCCGGAAGCTGCACTTCGCCGGGCCGTGCGTGACGGTGTTCGGCTCAGCGCGGTTCAAGGAGGACCACCGGTACTACGCGATGGCGCGGGATGTGTCCGCGCGGATCGCCAAACTCGGCTTCACGGTGATGACAGGCGGCGGGCCGGGCATCATGGAGGCTGCCAACCGCGGCGCGCGGGATGTCGGCGGGCGGTCGATAGGCTGCAACATCATGCTGCCGATGGAGCAGGAGCCGAATCCGTATGTGGATTCGTTCGTCGAGTTCAGGTACTTCTTCGTGCGCAAGGTGATGCTGGTCAAGTATTCGTACGCGTTCGTCGTAATGCCCGGCGGCTTTGGCACGCTCGACGAGGTGTTCGAGACACTGACGCTGGTGCAGACGGGCAAGATCAGCGACTTCCCGATTATCTTGATGGGCAAGGACTACTGGGAGCCGCTGATGACGTTCTTCCGCGAGAAACTGATCACGGAGAGGACGATCGACCCGCGCGACCTGGACCTGCTTACGCTGACGGATTCGCCCGAGGAGGCGGTGGACCGGATCGTGGATGTGGCGCAGCGGCACTTCGGTTTTTCGTGGAAGCACCCGCCGAAGAAGAGTTGGGTGCTGGGGGAGTGAGGTCTGAGAGGGTGATGAAGTGATGAGGTGATGAGGTGAGGGACGGGGAATCAGAAGGTACGTTGTGCTTGCGTATTTCCGAAAGCGGCGTCGTGGGCGGGTACTGGGGGATGCCGCACGCGCCGGGCTGGCGCTGGCGATAGCACCCGCGCTGGCGCTGTGGCAGGGGCTTTCGCAGGCGGAGCGCGACAAACTCTGCGACCTGTCGCTGGTGCTGCTGGTCGAGAAGCGGTGGGAGGGGTGCGACGGGCTGGTGCTCACCGAACACATGCGGATGATCATCGCGGCCCAGGCCGCGCTGCTGCTCATCGGCTTTGATCTCGACCCGTTGACGGCCCCGGTGTACCCGAACGTGCGGGACATTCTCGTCTATCCGACGGGTTACTTCGCCACGACCAAGCGACGCGATGCGATGGGGATCGTCCACGAGGGTTCGCCCAATCTCGGCGAGGCGTGGTACGACGGGCCCGTGATCGTGTCGTGGGCCGACGCGATCCACGGCGCGGCCGAGGGCGATGACGGGCGGAACCTGGTGCTGCACGAGTTCGCTCACAAACTCGACATGCTCGACGGGATCGTGGACGGGACGCCCCCGCTGCCGGGGGCCGCGGCGTACCAAACGTGGCGGAGCGTGATGAACGATGCGTTCGCGCGGCTGCGGGCGGCGCGCCCGGGCGCCTCGGTGCTGGTGCTGGACCGCTACGGCGCGACCAACCCGGCGGAGTTCTTCGCGGTGGCGACGGAGGCGTTCTTTGAGCGCTCACGCGAACTTCGGCAGCGCGAGCCCGCTTTGTATGAGACGCTGAAAATGTACTTCCGGCAGGACCCGGCGGGATGGCCGGAAGGGCCCTGAATGCCGTCAGAGCCCGGAGCGCGAGCGACGGGTTGAGCCCTCGGCGCCATGTCAAGAGATCGTTGAGATCGTCACGAGAAAATTGAAGGTAAGGCACTCGAATCCAAGCGTTGGACTGCCGGCGCAACCCGTCGCTTGGGGGGGGCGCTCCGGGCTCTGATAAGAAGGTTCTGTTCCTCTCTGCTTCCCTCTGCTCACTCTGCTTCTCTGAGTTCAGTGCCTTGCCGGTTTCGCCCGCGCCGAGCGCGCCCGCACCCAGATATTGAGCATCTCGACGCCCAGCGAGAAGGCCATCGCGAAGTAGATCAGTTTCTTATCGATGTGCCCGCCCGCGCCTTCCAGGATGAGCATCACGCCGATGAGGATAAGGAACGACAGCGCGAGCATCTTGATCGTCGGATGCTTGTCCACGAAGCGGGCGATGTAGCCGCTGAACACGAGCATGACGCCCACGGCGATGATGATCGCGACGACCATCACCGGCAGGTTGTCGGTCATGCCGACGGCGGTGATGACCGAGTCGAGCGAGAAGACCAGGTCGATGAGGAGAATCTGAAAGATTGCCATTCCAAAGCCGCGGGCCGCAGCGCGCGCGGCACCGCCGGGCCTGCCGTGGTCGTGCGGGACGGCCTCGACCACGCCCCCGGTCTCGATCTTGTGATGGATCTCGAGTGTGCTCTTACCCACAAGGAAGAGGCCGCCCAGGAGCATCACCAGGTCCTTGCCGTTCACGGCGTGGTCGAGGATGGGGAGCGTGAAGAGATTGTGCTCGTCAAGCCGCATGACCCAGGAGATGGAGAACAGCAGGCCGATGCGCATGAACATGGCCAGCGACAGGCCGATGATGCGGGCCTTGTCGCGCTGCGACTCGGGCAGCCGTCCGCACAAAATGGCGATGAAGATGACGTTGTCGATCCCCAGCACGACCTCCAGCGCGGTGAGCGTGAGCAGGGCGATCAGCGCTTCGGTGGTGAGGAGGCTGGACCAGTCGAGGGCGGCGAGTGTTGTGAGCATGGTGGAGAGGGGGGAAGGGA
>CAYMWG010000388.1:0-2686 GCA_964393765.1 uncultured Phycisphaeraceae bacterium | reverse complement strand
ATGAGCCAGACCGCGGTGCGGCGGCTCGTCCGCGAGGGCGTGGTGCACACGCTGTACGTTGATGACGCATTGGCCGTGTACTCGTCTACTGCCCAGTCCATGAACGATCTGTGGGCGCTGCTCGATCAGGGCGCTGTCATAGCCCCGCACATCGCCATCGACCCGCGCGGGTTCATCCACACCGATGCGGAGGCCAACGCCCAGGCCGCCGCGGCGGCTGTAGTTGCGCGCGTGAACGCAGCCAAGACCGCCTGGGACGCCAACCCTGTGCATCAAGGCTACGGCCAGCCTCTGCCGTTCTACTGGACGCTCCGACTCGACGGCCTCGGCGCTTCGTATGTCGGCCAACTCGGCCCCGATTCCGCGCTGCCCGACTTCACCAACCACCCGCTGGACGTGCTCGGGGGCAAGGTCTCCAGCCGCGACTACTTCGGTCGCGACAGTGCCGAATATGAGCGGATCGATGCGGACACTTTCAAGCCGACGGGGGACGAACTGACTTTCCTGAGCCAGTTCGATGAGGAGTACTTTCTGCTGTCCTCTCTCGCTGAACCCCTCCCGATGCATGTGTAGATCGGCGGCAACTGGCTCGAGGTCACGGGCGTCGAGAACGGTGAGTTCACCGTGGACGGCGTGCTGCCAGCCGGTCCCGGCGAGTTCATCATGCGGCGCAGCGATGTTCTCGAGGGCGGGGCGCTGCTGCCGTGCTACTTTTTCAAGAACGGCGCGATCGAGATGGGGGCGTGGGTCGAGGCCTTCTGCGATGCGCTGTTCACGGCAACTGAGAACGAGGAGTTCGTGACGGGGGTGGGCGCGCCTGTGGCGGTGGTCGTCAGCGCTGAGGACATCCGTGAGGCGTCGGTGAACTGGGAGACGTACGGCGAGTACCTCCTCGACCCGTACGACCGGGATACGAATAGCGAGTACCTGATCGACCCCTCGCACACCCTGGCGCAGTGGAACACGGACTTTGCGAAGACCCGTTCCGGCGCGACCCTGAGCCTGACGCCGGTCAACGGCGCTCCCTACAGCCCGGAGAACGAGGATCTGCACTCGTACCTGCAAAGCACGCTCCAGACCGCGTACAACCACGCGCGCGAGGAGTCCACATGGAGCCACTTCCGGGCACTCTGGCCGCGGGCGCACCTGAGCCAGTATGTCCTCGGCAACCGCTACGGCGTGACGGTCGAGGTGGAGGAGGATTATGTCCCGGTGCCGGTCGGGCCGGGTGAGTCCTACTACCACGGGACGCGCAACTGGCAAGGCCCGGTGGCGTGGGACGCCTATTACTGCCTCACCAACCCGTACCACGGGACCTCCGCCGAGTCATCGCCGGACCAAGGCCATGTGCCGCTGTACCAGCCGTCGGCGACGTTCATGCGGGGCGTGGCCGATGGCGGAACGACAACGACCGTGGTGGTGGATCACTTCACTCCTGACACTTTTTTCAACCCAAGTTACTACATCACCGAGAGCCTGCCGGTGTTCGTCCAGTTCACCACCGGCGCGAACTCCTACCCGGTGACGATCTATCCGGTGGCCTCGTGGTCCGGCTCGACGTTTACGCTGCCAACGGGTACGTCGCTGGCGGCAGCGCCATCCGCGGATGACGAGTTCGTTGTTTACTTCCCGAGCGGGCCTGGCTACGAGTTCCTGCACGATGAGATCGAATGGCCGCTGATGAGAACATTCTGCAACCTCTACTTCGACGACGAGGAAGCGCTCTCCAGTTCAATGTTCCTCGAAACCTCCAAAAAATGGGCCGCGGAGTGTGCCCGGGCGCAGACGCGCGCCCTGCCCGACAACCCGTACACTCTCTACTACGGCCCCGGCGCGTACCCCGCCGTCTACGGCAACGTCAGTGGTCTGAAAGTCTCGTTCCTCGCCACCTACCCGGAGCCGTCGTTCACAACCACCGACGGCTGGCTGAGCGGCCAGGACTGGGGCGATGTGGGCAAGCAGGCGATCAAGTACGGCGTGAACGACTTCGCGTGGTACTCGCCGCCCTTTGTCTATGGCACCGCGCCGAACTATGTCGCCAGCGATACCGTGCCCGTGGTCGCCGCGGCGATCCAGGCCATGAACGACATGTACTGGCAGGATGTGGATATCTATGAAGCCATGGCGTGCATCGCGGACTGGGACCAGAGCGGCCTGCTGAACCACGACGACGTCAAGGACTATTACACCGCCTACTCGAACGCCGATCCCATCGCCGACCTGAACAACGATGGCGAGTTCACCCAGGCGGATGTGACCATCTTTGATCAGGCCGACGGCTGCGGCCTGGAAATCGACTGTGACGGCAACGACATCGCCGACTCAGAAGAGATCGCACTGGACCCCCTCCTTGATACAAATGACAATGACAGGCTTGATATCTGCGAAGGCTGTGTGGCCGACTGGTGCGGGGACGGCGTTGTCGGCGTCCCGGACATCTTCTGCTTCCTGAGCGCCTGGTTCGCCCAAAACACCCAGGCCTACTGCTTGGGCGGAACCTGCGGCGTGCCCGCGATCTTCCATTTCCTGGCCCTCTGGTTCGGGCACGGCAACGGCCCATGCGTGACGTGAGTAGATGCGCCGAACGTCCGCCATGTTTGTGTCTCTCAAGGCCCCGTCCCGCGACGGGGTCTTTTTTTTCGTTGTCATAGCGCTTGCACAAGTCCCTCCCTCTCCCGCAACCCCC
>CAYMWG010000387.1:0-2687 GCA_964393765.1 uncultured Phycisphaeraceae bacterium | reverse complement strand
ACCCCCACACTCGCACCACCCATCACCATGACCACCATGACCACCTCCCCCGCGCCCACCTCTCGTTCATCCGCAATCTCGGGCAGCGGCACAACGGCGAACGGACGTGGCGCCTCGCCGTTTGATGCGCACGACACGTTCGTGCATCGGCACATCGGGCCGGATGATGTCGAGATCGCGGAGATGCTGAAGGTGGTCGGCTGTGCGAGCCTCGAAGACCTGACGGACAAGACCGTGCCCGCATCGATCCGCCTGCGCCGGTCGCTGCAACTGCCCGGCGCATCGGACAGCAAGGGCGAGCACGAGTTGGTCGCGGAACTGCGGGCGATTGCCTCACAGAATCAGGTGTTCAGGTCGTGCATCGGAATGGGCTACTCCGGAACCTTCACGCCGCCCGTGATCCAGCGGAACATCCTGGAGAACCCAGGCTGGTATACGCAGTACACGCCGTACCAGGCGGAGATCTCGCAGGGGCGGCTCGAGGCGCTCCTGAACTTCCAGACCATGGTGAGCGACCTGACGGGCCTGCCGTTGGCCGGAGCGAGTTTGCTCGATGAGGGCACCGCCGCGGCCGAGGCAATGGCGATGTGCTTCTCGATCGCCGGGGCAGACGGGGCAAAGAACAAGTTCATCGCTGCGGCCGACTGCCACCCGCAGACTCTCGGCGTGCTGAGGACCCGAGCGGAGTCACTGGGGATCGAGTTGGTTGTTGCGGAGACTGAAAGCATTTTCAACGCGAAACCCGCGAAACCCGCGGAGGCTCCGAAAGTCACCAGCGAGGGCGTTTGCGGTGTTCTCGTTCAATACCCGACGACGGACGGCCGAGTCGAGTGCTACGAGGAACTCACGCGCGGGGCGCACGCCGCGGGCGCGATGGTCGTCGTGGCCACCGACCTGCTCGCGCTCACGCTGCTCAGAGCACCCGGCGAATGGGGTGGCGGGGGCGAGAACGGAGCGGACATCGCCGTGGGCAGTTCGCAGCGTTTCGGCGTGCCGATGGGCTACGGCGGGCCGCACGCCGCGTTCATCGCGACCAAGACGGAGTACGCCCGCAAGATGCCCGGACGGATCATCGGCGTCTCGCGCGATGCGATGGGCAACCCCGCGCTGCGGATGGCGATCCAGACGCGCGAGCAGCACATCCGGCGCGAGAAGGCCACCAGCAACATCTGCACAGCGCAGGCTCTGCTGGCGATCATGGCGGGGATGTACGGCGTCTATCACGGCCCGGAAGGGCTGAAAGTGATTGCGAAGCGCGTACGCGGCATGACGCAGACGTTGCGGGCCGGGCTCCTGAAGTCTGGACACCAGATCGCGGAAGACCTGGTGTTCGACACGCTGAGAGTACGGCCCACCGGCCGCACCAGCGAGCAGGTGCTGGAGTCGGCCAGGGCCAGACGCATCAACCTGCGGGACTTTGGCGATGGCACCCTCGGCGTGTCACTCGATGAAACCACGACACGCGAGGATGTCGCTTCGCTGCTCAGCGCGTTCGGCAGCGCGGGCGGAGAAAGCGTCGATGCACTCGCGGCCTCAGCGCGCCTGGACATTCCCCCGGCCTTCGCACGCACCAGCGCGTTCATGTCCCACCCCGTCTTCAACACGCATCACTCCGAGACGGAGATGCTGCGGTACATCTTCCAACTCCAGAACCGCGACCTCTCGCTCACGCACAGCATGATCCCCCTGGGCTCGTGTACGATGAAACTCAACGCGACCAGCGAGATGCTGCCGGTCACCTGGCCGGAGTTCTGCAACATCCACCCGTTCGCGCCGCTCAACCAGACCCGCGGCTACCAGAAGTTGTTTGCAGACCTCGAGTTGTGGCTCGCCGAGATCACCGGCTTCACCGCCGTCAGCCTCCAGCCCAACGCCGGCAGCCAGGGCGAGTACGCCGGCCTGATGGTCATCCGCGCGTACCACCACGCCCGCGGCCAGGCCAACCGTGATGTCTGCCTTATCCCCGATTCGGCGCACGGGACCAACCCCGCCTCCGCCGTCATCGCCGGGTTCAAGGTCGTTGCCGTTGCCAACAAGCCCAACGGGGATATCGACCTTGACGACCTCAAGACCCAGATCGCGGCCCACAAAGCCAACCTCGGCGCGCTGATGGTGACGTACCCCTCAACTTACGGAGTGTTTGAGGAGCACATCAAGGAGATCTGCGAACTCGTCCACGATGCGGGCGGGCAGGTCTACATGGATGGCGCGAACATGAACGCGCAGGTCGGGGTCTGCCGCCCGGGCGATATCGGCGCGGATGTGTGCCACCTCAACCTGCACAAGACTTTCTGCATACCTCACGGCGGCGGCGGGCCGGGCATGGGACCCATCGGGGTGGTGGCGCACCTCGCCCCCTTCCTGCCCGGCCACCCGGTGGTCAGCCCGTTTGCAGACCCATCACCGGGCCAGATCGGCGAGTGCGCGATCGGCCCGGTGTCCGCCGCGACGTGGGGCTCGCCGGCGATCCTGACGATCCCGTGGGTGTACATAGCGCTCATGGGCGCTGCGGGCCTGAAGCGCGCCACTCAGGTCGCCATCCTCAACGCCAACTACATGGCCAAGCGGCTTGAAGCCCACTTCCCCGTGCTGTTCCGCGGCAAGGGCGGCTTCTGTGCCCACGAGTTCATCATTGACTGCAACGCCTTCGACAAGAGCGCGGGCGTCAAGACCGACGACATCGCCAA
>CAYMWG010000386.1:0-2722 GCA_964393765.1 uncultured Phycisphaeraceae bacterium | reverse complement strand
TCTGCCGCGAGCAAGGGGGCCTCGGCCTCGCCTGCACCGACCTCCTCAGCCCCCAAGGCCTGCTCCGCGGCACCGCTACCTCGCTCGACCTCGCGATGACCAACGACCTCGACCGGCCCGTCGGAATGCAGTTGTACGGGGCGGACCCCGCGATCATGGCCGATGGTGCGCGGTGGGCGCGCGACCACGGCGCCTCGCTCGTGGACATCAACATGGGCTGCCCGGTAGACAAGGTCACCAAGAAGGACGGCGGATCGAAACTGCTGTGCGACCCGGCCAAGGCCGAGCGGATCGTCGCGGCCGTCATGGGCGCGATCGGCGACACCATCCCGGTGACGTGCAAGGTGCGGCTGGGGTGGTTTGATTGCGAGCCGGTGGCCGTGTGGCTCGCGCCCCGGCTGGTCCGCGCGGGCGCAGCGATGATCACCGTCCACGGGCGCACCACCGAGCAGAAGTTCACCGGGGTCGTGAACCACGACGGCATCCGCGCGGTGGTCGAGGCCGTGAAGGAAGTGTCACCGACGACGCCGGTGATCGGCAACGGCGATGTGATCGAGCCTGAACATGTGCCGCAGATGATCCGCCGCACGGGCTGCGACGGCGTGATGATCGGGCGCGGCGCGCTCTCGACACCGTGGATCTTCCGCGATGCGGCCGCTCTTCTGGCCGGCGAAGTGCCGCCGCCGTGGCCGACTCGCGACGAGATTCTGGCGATCGTCACGCGCTACTTTGACCTGATGCTCGCGTATCGCGATGAGCGCTACGCGATGTACCAGATCCGCCGGCGCGTGAGTTGGTTCGCCAAACGGCTCGGGCCCTGCAAGCGCTGGCGCGAGGCGATCCGCGTTGCGCCGGATGCCGCGGCGGTGTACGACGCGTTTGCGCGATTCGAGGAGTTGACGCGTCCCGGAATGGACAACGCCTCAGCCCTCGAAGAGGCCGAGGCGGCGTAGGCGTTGTCACAAGAAGAGGTGTTCCGGTAAGGGGGCGAACGTGGCTCAGCGCAGGACCAGCGTGCTCTCGACTCGGACGCTCACGCCCGGCGGCACGCACGCTGCGGCCGCGCTTGCGTAGGACGAGGGAGCCTCGGAGCACATGTCCCGCGAGGAGGTGATGCAGGAAGCGAGGGCCTCAGCGCTCTCATCGGAATCCGGGAGCGAACTCGAAGGCCCGGCGAGCGCGACCACGAGCAGGCGGTGCGGGCCGGTGGCGCACGACACGCCGCCCATGGCGTCATCGGGCTGGAGAAGGTCAAAGCGTGCGACATCGGCCAGCGATTCGCCCGGGTTCATCGGCAGGGGCCATATCTGCACGCACCTCGCAGCGCCGAGTACGTCCTGATAGATCGCGAGCAACATGCCCGGCGTCGCCGGCTGGGAAGTCATGGCCATCGCGGCGGGCGGCGGAACATCCGCGCGGACGAGTTCGATCACCCCCGGTTGCGGAAGCACGGCAACAACGCCGCCGGGAGCGGACGGCTGGAGCGGCGCGGGACGGAGCGTTATGAAGGCGCCCGCGCCGATGGCGATCGCGGCGGCGACGGAAAGCCCGCCCCACACAGCGCGCTGGAGAGTGTTGGGCCGGCGCGCGTTGGTCCACGGGGACACCTGTCCCGCGATGCTCGAAGCGTGGGCCTCGATCTCCTCAACCTCCGCGGCCATGCGGAGCAGTTCGTGAAGTTGGCGGTCGTTCATGGCGTGTCCTTCGCCGAAGGTCGTGTTCCCGGGTACGCGATGGCCGCGGCCGGGTCGGTTGGTTGTTTGCCGGAGGGGGAGCCGCGCTCGGCTTCTTCGGCGCGGAAGCCTTTTCTCGCGAGGATGCGGGACAGTTTGCCCATCGCGGTTTGTTTTCGGGCGTTGACGGTGCTGGGAGCAAGGCCGAGTCGCTTGGCGATGGCCCGGTCGGACTCGCCCGCGGCAATGGCCCGAAGCATGTCGCGGTCTTCATCGCTAAGGTCATTCTCTCGGCCCTGCAAGGCACCCCGCACGGCGTCGATGGCGCTGGCGAGGTCGGAACTCGATTCGAGATCGGGGCCGAGGCCGACGGGGTCGGATTCTCCGAGGCGGATCGTCTCCCGCTCGATGCCGGAGGTGGACTGACGGACAGAATGCAGCCAGGTCCGATACGCTATGGCGTAGACGTAAGTCGTTATAGCAGAACGAGATGAATCGTAGGCGTTGGTCTGGAACGATTGCCAGAGTCCGGCCCAGGTTCGCTGCGACAGGTCGTCCGCCAAGTGTTCGTTGCCGCGCGTGCGTCCAACGAGCATCCGGCGGACTGCGGGGCCGATCCGCCTGAACAGGGTATCGAATGCAGCATGGTCGCCGGCCGCGGCTCGGCGCGCGATCGCGGCCAAGGCCTCGCCAGAGTCGGAGGGTCCATGTGCGTCCTGGGTGTGCGGCATAGTGGGGGCGACTGGCCAGAGTCCGAGAGAGGATCAGGATGATTGACCAGAATCGGGCATGAGATCGGCACGAATCGAGATTTCATCGAGCGCGCCACGCCGCCGGGGAAATAGTCCGATACTGGACACCTGCCTCTCACATCATTGCACGCGAAGGCGGCGTGCCCGACACGGAACAACAGAACAACGAAGGAGAATGAAGAACCATGCCCAAGCCCACCAACATGTTGCGACTTCTGGTCGTCGCGGGCGCTGCGGCGGCGGTTTCGCTGGGTGCATCTGTCCTGGGACAGGAGGGCGCCAAGCCCGCGCCCACCC
>CAYMWG010000385.1:0-2727 GCA_964393765.1 uncultured Phycisphaeraceae bacterium | reverse complement strand
GCAAAGCAGCAAAGCAGCAAAGCAGCAAAGCAGCAAAGCAGCAAAGCAGCAAAGCCGAGTTTACAACTGGGGAGAAGATCCGGACTCGGGGGTCAGTGCGGGATCTCTTTGACCGCGTTGCGGTTCCACGCGGGCACGCGGACCACGATCTCGCCGGCTTTGAGGATCTCGCACTGGCAGGCAAGGCGGCTGTTGCGCCGGACATCGGGGGCCTCCTCGACTCGGTCCTCCTCGGCCTCGGTCGATTCGCTCAGCAGGTCCATGCCCTTCTCGATGTAGACGTGGCAGGTGGAGCAGGCGCACACGCCGCCGCAGGAGTGCTCGATGTTGATCTCCGCGCCCAGCGCGAGTTCCAACAGGTTGTGCCCGTTGGTCCCGTCCACGGTGTGCTCGGGCTTGTCGGTGCCGGTGACGGCCTTTGGGTCCTCGCAGACATAGCGGACGGAGTTGGTCGCGGAGGAGGCATTGATCTTGACGCCGTGAGTATGCATGGACCCAAAGGGTATTCCGCGTGAGGCCGAGGGGCCGATATTCTTTCGAGGGCGCGGCGATGCGCATCGGCGCGCTGTGCCGCTAGAATCGGCCGCATGTCCCGCTTTCCGCAACCAGCCCCGCTTCAGCGGGCCGCCACGGCGGCGGATTGGCAGGCGTTGGAGGAGCCGCGGGGGGCGATCGAGTTGTCGGTCGTTGCGCCCGCGCATAACGAGGAGGCGAACATCGCCAATCTCGTGGATGAGGTTGGCAAGGCGATTCTGGGGCTGGGGGTCGGGGTTGAGTTTCTGATCGTGGATGACGGGTCCACGGATTCCACCCGCGCTCGTGTGCTGGAGGTGGCGGCGACGCGGCCCTGGCTGCGGTGCGTGGCGATGAGCAAGACCCCGCCGGGCAGGGGGTGCGGGCAATCGGCCGCGTTCCACGCGGGCTTTCGGGCAGCGCGCGGGAGGCTGATCGCCACGCTGGATGCCGACCTGCAGAACGACCCGGCGGACCTGCCGGTCATGCTCAACCTGCTCCGCGAGACCAACGCGGACATGGTGCAGGGCGACCGCTCGCACGCCCGCAAGGACAACGCGGTGCGGCGCATCGGCTCGATCGTGGGGCGGAAGTTCCGGCTCTGGCTCCTGGACGATACCATCCGGGACACGGGCTGTTCTCTCCGCGTGATGAAGCGGGAGATCGCGCTGAGCCTGCCGCTGGAGTTGCGCGGGATGCACCGGTTCATCCCCGTCACCGCGCGCCACCTGGGTTACACCGTCGCGGAGCACAAGGTGAACCATCGACCGCGGCACGCGGGGGAGACGAAGTACGGCATGGGCATCCTGCCGCGGGCGCTGCCGGGGCTGATCGACCTGCTGGTGGTCAGGTACATGCGGAACCGGCGGCGGGCGACTGAGAATGCGGAGTTCATGGCGGAGATCGTGACGGCGTTGGGGGCTGAGGAGGCCCGTGCCGAGGCACCGGCCGAGCGGGTCCGCGAGGGGACTGGCGCATGAAGTGGGAGCCGGTTGCGGCGATGATCGCCCTGCTCCTGCTGGGTGTGTGGGTGGTGTGGGGCCCGGGCGTGAAGCACGAACTGCGTCCTGGCGGGATGACGACGAGATACAACTTCGCGGGCCTTCGGGGCGAACTGGAGACGGTGCGCGATGAGGCGACCGGGGAGTCCACGTTCCGCCTGCTGCCGAAGGATGGCGAGCCTGGTGCGGTGTTCGGGCGGGACAAGTTCATCGAGATGTTCGGCTCTTCGGGCTACGAGCGCGTGACGGAGAATGCGGGGAACGTGGTATTCCGGGCGCTGAACATCACCTCGTGGGCGGGCGTGGTGTGGGTGTGCATCGGCTTTCTGGGGCAGGGCGCGTTCTTTGGGCGGATGTTCATCCAGTGGATGGTGAGCGAGCGAGAGAAGCGTTCAGTCGTCCCGGAGGTGTTCTGGTGGCTGTCGCTCGTGGGCGGCGTGACGCTGTTCGCGTACTTCGCGTGGCGGCAGGACATCGTGGGGGTGCTCGGGCAGACGTCGGGGGTGGTGATCTATGCGCGCAACATCCGGCTGATACGCAAGGCGCAGAGGCGAGAAGTGCGGGGAGAACCCGGCACGGAAAGCCGGGCCGGCAAAGAAAAGGTCAAAGGCCGGCCGCGCTGAACCAGGCTGAGACCTTGTGGTCAAGGGCGCGGGCGACCTCGAGCAGCGACTCGAGGCTGGGGAGGTGACTGCCTCGCTCGATTGAAGAGAGTTGTGACACGCTCATGCCTGATGCCTCGGACAGGTCCTTGAGGGTCCACGCGCGTTCCGTGCGGGCGAGGCGGATCTGGCGGCCGAGTTCCTGGCGGAGTTTGTCCCGGGGGCGCAAGCCCAGGCCCAACGCGGCGGCGGCCTGCGCCAGCGAGCGGTTGATCTCGGCGATCGAGAAGGGCTTGGCGAGGTAGTCGAACACGTCGCGCTTGAAGGTCTGCCGCATCGAGTCAAGCGATGGGTAGCCCGTCACGACGATGACGCAGAGTTTCGGCCAGCGCTTGCGGAGTTCTTCCAGCACGGCCTCGCCGCTGGCGCGACCCATTTTGATATCGAGGAGGAGCACATCGGGCATGGAGGCCTCGATCAGGCCGAAGCACTCGTCGGGGGTCGCGGCGACCCGCACATCGTGCCCGCCCCCTTGCTCGCTGGTCAGTAGGGCGTGGACAAACTCGCGGAAGTCGCTGTCGTCGTCGAGCGCGACGATGGAGAGCGCGGGG
>CAYMWG010000384.1:0-2740 GCA_964393765.1 uncultured Phycisphaeraceae bacterium | reverse complement strand
GGGAAAGGCCCCAAAGACAGGAGGAATGGGGGTTGCGGGGCGATTGCGGCGAGTCGGCACCAACTGCGAAATCCGTCGTTCGCGCTCCGGGTCTGATGGTCCCGGTCTTAGATGCCTTCGGCGACCCGCTCGTCCAGGTCCCGCAGCCAGCGGCGGCAGGTGGAGGCATCGAACCTCGGCGGCAGGGTCAGTTCGGGCTTGGCTGCGAGGAGGCACTCGACCACCATCTGCGCGGTGCTAGAAGGAGAGGTCTGCCCGTGCGACCAGAACTCGTAGTCCACCCAGGCGAGGGTCATATCGTGGCGAGAGGGGTCCGAGGCACCGGCTCGGAGAATGGAAAGTTCGAAGCGCCAGCCCTGGGGCGACTCGTGCTCGCGCCCGACCTCGACCGCTGCGCGGCCTGCTGCGACGGGGTTGTCCTGTCCCGGTACCATGGATTCCAAAGTATATCGGGTGGTTCCGGCTCGGCCTTGTGCCCGTGTGCCTGGTGCGGAGTTGCAACTTTCCCTCAATCCGCACTTCACAATCCGGAATCCGAAATCGCATGAACCTCTCGTTTCTCATGGAGATGGTCCGCCTGGGCATCGGCAACCTGCGCCGGCACAAGTTGCGGAGCGTGCTGACAGCGCTGGGGATCATCTTCGGGATCGCCGCGGTGATCACCATGGTGAGCATCGGGAAGGGGAAGGAGCGCGATGCGCTGGAGCGCATCGAGCGGATGGGGGCGAAGAACATCATTATCAGGTCGCAGAAGCCGCCGGAGAGCCAGCAGTCGGGCGGGCAGCAGCGCGGACGGAGCATCAAGTACGGCCTGACGCGTGCGGACCTGGCGGTGTTCATGGGCAACTTCCCGGACGCGGAGGCGCTGGTGCCGCTGAAGGAGGTGGGCGGGCAGGTGCTGCGGGGCGCGCGCCGCCAGACCAGTCAGGCGCACGGGGTGACACCCGAGTTGCTTGATGCGGCGCGTATCCGTGTGGCACGCGGGCGCTACATCACCGCCGAGGACATCGAGCAGCGCTCGATGGTCGCGGTGATCGGGACGGAAGTCGCGAAGGAACTCTTCCCGCTGGATGACCCGCTGGGCGCGACGCTGCGGATCGACGACAAGACCGTTCGAGTGGTGGGGATTCTCGCGCCGCTGGGTCTGGCGGGCGGCGCGGGCGGGGCGCAGGTGGGTCGCGACCTGAACCTGGATGTGCATATCCCGATCACGACCGCGGCGCTTGCGTTCGGGGACCGGGTGGTGCGGCGGACGAGCGGGAACTTCTCGAGCGCGGAGGTCGAGGTTTCGGAGTTGTATCTGGTGGCGCCCACGCGCGAGGACGTGTCGGCGTACGCGGAGAGCGCGCGGCGCATCATGGAGGTCCGGCACCCCGGGCTGATCGATGTCGGGATCGTGGTGCCGTACGAGTTGCTTGCGGAAGCGAAGCGCGAGGCGCTGACGTGGCAGGCGGTGCTGGCGTTCATCGCGGGGATCTCGCTGCTGGTCGGGGGGATCGGGATCATGAACATCATGCTGGCCAACGTGACGGAGCGGACGCGCGAGATCGGCATCCGGCGCGCGCTCGGGGCGACGCGCCGGGCGATCACGCTGCAGTTCCTGGTGGAGTGCAGCGTGCTGAGCGTGCTGGGCGGGCTCCTGGGGGTCGGCGTCGGGATCGCGGCGAGTCTGGGTTTGGGCGCGGTGTCGATGCTCAACATGCCGACATACCTGACGACGTGGTCGATCCTGCTGTCGTTTGTGGTCGCCGCGCTGACAGGGGTGATCTTCGGGCTGTACCCGGCGATGATGGCGAGCCGGAAGGACCCGATCGTGGCGCTGAGGCACGATTGACGCGATGCGTCAATCGAAACTTCCAAATCAGCAAAGTTCCAAATTGCCAAAGTCGGAAGCGAATGGGTGTGTGCCTATTGGCACGGCGAGGTGCGCGTGCGCAAAAAAAAGGCCCGGCGGTCTGCCGGGCCTTGTGGGATCATCAAGAAGTTCGCGGTTCAGGTCGTCTTGGGCTCATCGTCATCATCGTCGTCATCAGCATCCGCGGCGGCCGCGGCAGCGGCGGCGGCCTCTGCGGCGGCGAGGGCCTTCTTCGCCTCTTCCTCGTGCGCCTTCATGGCCGCCTCGAGGGTGATGCCCTCCTTCGCGGCCTTCTCGCGGGCGAGTTTGCGCTTCACCGCTTCGACCTTGGGCCGGTCGGGCGCGATGATGATGCTCGCCTGCTTGCCGAACCAGCGCGGGGACTGCTCGAGTTTGCCGATGTCCGACAGCGACTTGGAGATTTCATCGAGGCGCGTGAGGCCCAGTTCCTTGTGCGCGATCTCGCGACCCTTGAAGCGCTGGGTGAAGAGCACCTTGTGCCCGGCCATGATGAAGCGGCGTGCCTGATCGACACGGATGCCGACATCGTGCGGGTCGATCTTCACCGACCGGCCCAGGCGGACCTCCTTCATCTCGCTGGACTTCTGCGAGGCGCGAGCCTTCTGCTCTTTCTTGGAGAGTTCGTACTTGTACTTGCCGTAGTCCATGATCTTGCAGACCGGCGGGCGCGCCTCCGGTGAGGTCTCGACAAGGTCGAGCCCCTGCTCATCGGCCATGCGGAGCGCATCGTGGGTCTCGATGACGCCGATGGGCTCGTTGTCCGGGCCGACGACACGGATCGGCGTGATGCGGATGAGGTGGTTGACACGGACGCGTCGCTGCTGGCCGGGGTCACGCTGGAATGGGCGGGGCGGGGGGATAGGC
>CAYMWG010000383.1:0-2756 GCA_964393765.1 uncultured Phycisphaeraceae bacterium | reverse complement strand
GTTCCCGCCGCGGGCTGGCGCATCCCCGCGAATGCGGTGGGTCCGGCGAGCATGAGCGCGGAGCCCGTGAAGAGCGAGGCCCGTAGGAAGTCGCGGCGCTGCTCATCCGTTTGTGAAGGTCCGTAGCGGCGGTTCAGGCGGGCGAAGAGAGAGATCGACATGGTTGACCCTTCTGAAAGAAGGAACTCAGGTTCGGAAGATCGGAACGTACTCAGAGCGAGCAGAGGCGGAGCAGAGTGAGCAGCGGCGGAGCAGAGAAAGGCAGGAACACAGATGGAACGGATTGAAAACGGATGTCACGGATTCGAGCCAGGAATGGGGAAAATCTCGATTGGCCAGAGGCATTGTCGGGACCGATCCTTCTTCATCTGTTCTATCTGTTCCAAATCTGTCCCATCGGTGTTCCTGCCTTCTCCGCTTCCTCTCTGCTCACGCTGCTCCCTCTGAGTTCCTTCCGGGGTTCTGCTTGGAACGCGCAGAAATCGGAACGCCCGCCGCTGGGCGAGCGTCCCGTTTTTTTCAATCGAGGGCGAGGGGGGGGGCGGTCACTCGTCGTTGGTCGGGCCGACGCACACCATCCACAACTTGTGGAAACTCATCACCTGCGCCTTGGTGAGTTTGTTGGCGTTCAGGTTGAACGTCACCTTGCTCGACATCGGGGCATCGGACCCGCCGGACATCGTGTCCACATAGGAGATACGCCCGGTCATGCAGGGGATCGAGTTGTCGACGGCGAAGAACGCGTCCTCCTCGCTCATGTTGGCGAAGGCGTCCGCCTCGGTCTTGCTTCCGGTGCCCTTGTTGGCCTCCTCGTTCCAGCGGAGGTTGAAGTCGTAATACCCCTTGCCGTTGGAGGCACGGTCCGCGTCCTCGACCCACTTGATCGAGCCGGTGACGATGTCCGTCACGTCCTTGCCATCAAGGTTGTAGGAGAAGCGGATGCCGTCGGTGTACCAGTTGCCCGTCTCGTAGTCGTAGTCCAGCCGCCCGTTGACGGTGGTGGGGGGGTAGTTCTCGCTGGGACCCTTGGCCAGGCGGATCGCCTCGAACCGCATCGGGTCGCTCTTCTTCACCACGACCTGCACGGTCTTGGTGCCGATGACGCGCTTGAAGGTGTACTGCGCGAGGTTCTCCTTCTTCTCCGCCTTGCCGACCAGTCGGCCTGAGAAGTTCTCGGTGAAGCCCGTCTGCTTGCCCACGGTATCTACGGCGATGCGCAGCGGGCTCTGCTGGGCGACGCCGCCGGCGAGGTCGAACGCGCCGCTGGCGGTGTCGATGGGCACCGTGCCGACCCACTTGCCCACATCACGCGACTGCTTCATGTCCTTGGGGTTGAGGACCTGGAGGTTGATGTTGAAGCCGAGGTTGGCGTCCTGCTTCTTGCGCCCGAGCGTCTTGGAGAAGAGGTTGGGCTGGCGGGTGATCTCGCCGAAGAAGCGGGTCGTCTGGGCGACGCGAAGGTCGAGTTTGTAGACGTCCTTGGCCCCGGCCGCGGCGGAGCCTTCGCGCAGGTCACCGCTGGTGTCCGTGTTCGTGCGGGTGTTGAAGGTGATGTCCATGGTCCCGGCGATGACGCCGTCCTGGGTCATGGGCTCGGACTGGCCGAGCAGTGTGCCGGGAAGTGCGAGCATCGCGAGCGCGCACACGCCTGTACGAAGCAGTTGATTCACACGATTCATGCTGAGCCTCCCTGAGTAATCCCCCGCCTCGCCCCGGACTCGTACGCCGAGCCAATCTTGTTCGGCGATGAGTTTAGCGAGTTTCAGGGCGGGGCGTTCGGCGCTTCGGGAAGGCCCGCCGGCAGCCTTACGGGTGGCGAATCCATCGAATCGTGTACGCGTTTCATCAATAGCAACCCGCCGCCGCAACAGAGCCTGATGGACACCGATCGCTGCGGGCTCGCCAAGTATGCTGGATTCACTGCGAAAGCGGGCGACGAGAATCGAACTCGTGACATTCAGCATGGGAAGCTGACGTTCTACCGCTGAACTACGCCCGCGGCAGGCCGATGATACACGTTCCCAGCCGCAGGCTCAATACCTGGCTGCCCGCTCAGTGGCCGACGCGATCGGCCCAAGCCCCAACGGTCCCGCCCCGGCCCGCTCCGGCCTGATACATTCCCATCCCTCATGGGCCAGTTCCGACTCAACTCGATGGGTATCGGCGGCGTCCACGCCTCGCCGTCTCGTCCGCCCGAGGTCGATTCGGAGCGGGCCCCGCCGCGGGCCGCGCTGCTGGAGGTGTCGTGGGAGGTCTGCAACCAACTCGGCGGCATCTACCAGGTCATCCGCTCCAAGGCTCCGACCATGGTGCGGCGCTGGAGCGAGCGGTACCTGCTTGTGGGGCCGTTCGTGCCGTCCCGCGCGGCCCTCGAGTTTGAGGAGCGCAAGGCGAGCGGCTGGGTCGGGCGCATGGTCGAGGCTCTCGCGCACGACGGGCTGACGGTGCGACACGGGCGCTGGCTGGTGCCGGGTCGGCCGCGCGTGCTGCTGGTCGAGCATGAATCGCTTCGGGGTTCGATCGATGAGATCAAGTTTCGGCTGTGGGAGCAGCACGGGATTCCATCCCCCGCGGGCGATGGATTGATCGATGGGTCGATTCTGTTTGGCGAGGCGGTGCGGCGGCTGATGCTCGCCGCAGCGCGCGCGTGGATCGGCCCGGATGTCGCCGGGGTCGCCGGCGCGGACAGCGCCGAGGGCGAGGGCGAGAACGGCGACACGAGCAAGGGCAGTGGGGGGAGTGGGTCCATTGAGGGT
>CAYMWG010000382.1:0-2767 GCA_964393765.1 uncultured Phycisphaeraceae bacterium | reverse complement strand
AGCGGGACAAGCGGCACCGGGGCGCGAAAGTCCCCCGTCCGCTCGGGCATCGTCAATCGCCGCATCCGCTGCGGCGTCGTTGGCGTCGGCCGCATGGGCCGCCACCACGCGCGGGTCTACCACCAACTGCCCGAGACCGAACTCGTCGGCATTGTCGATGCGAACCTCGAGCGCGCTGGCGATGTCGCCGACCAATGGGGCTGCCGCGCCTTCTCGGGCGTCGAGAAACTGATCTCCGCCGGCGTCGATGCCGTCAGCGTCGCCGTGCCCACGACCCACCACCGGCGCGTTGCCGAGGAACTCCTGGCCGCTGGGGTGGCCTGCCTGATCGAGAAGCCCCTCGCCGGCTCGGTCGAGGACGCCTGGGCGATCAAGGAAGCCGCCGAGCATTCCACCGGCGTCTTGATGGTCGGGCACATCGAGCGGTTCAACCCGATCATGCGCGCGCTCCAGAAGGAGCGTGCCAACGGCCTGCCGATCGTGCCGCGGTTCATGGAAGTGCATCGCGTCAGCCCGATGACCTTCCGCTCGGTCGATGTCGGCGTGGTGATGGACATGATGATCCACGACCTCGATGTCGTGCTCATGCTCATGGGAGGTCACGAGCCCGAGGAGATCTACGCCTCGGGTGTCCCCGTCATCACCGAGCACGAGGACATCTGCAACGCGCGCCTGGTCTTCAACCGGCCCGACTCGTCCGACGGATCGGGCGGCAAGTGCGTCGCCAACGTCACCGCCTCGCGCCTCGCCCTCAAGACCGAGCGCATCACCCGCATCACCGGCGAGAACGCCTACATCAAGATCGACTACGCCGCCAAGAAGGGCACCATCATCCGGCGCATCGCCAACGAGATCCAGATGGAAGAGTGCCGCGAGCACCTCCGCAAGGGTGTGGACCTCACGGACCTCAAGTGGCAGGAACTCGTCAACATCGAGAACCTCGTCATCGATGATGCCGAGCCGATCGTCGCCGAGATCCGCGCGTTCCTTGACGCCGTGCGCGACGGCGCGCAGCCCGAGATCGACGCCGCGGCGGGGTTCGTCAACGTCCGCACCGCCCAGCGCATCGTCGAGGCGACAAGGGCCGACTGGCCCAACTGGAAATCGAAGCCCGAGGTCGTCATCCCACACTCGCTGCGCTCCGTTCCTTCCGAGCCGCGCTCCGTTCTTCAGAGCCCGGAGCGCGAGTGACGGGTTGTGCCGCGGACTTGATGCCGCCGCGCCTCCACTCCTTCCGAGCCGGAGCGAGAGCGACGGGTTGTGCCGCGGTGACCTGCCCTTGAAATCCTGATCCAGTTCGGATGAGAGCTTTGGGGTACAAAGTACCCAAGGAGCTCTCGATGAAGCGGAAGCGTCACTCGACCGAGGAGATCATCAGGAAGCTGCGGGAGGCCGAGGCGATGGGGGCCTCGGGCACGAGCGCGGCGGCGATCTGCCAGAAGCTGGAGGTCAGCGCGGCGATCATCGCCCTTCCGCCATCGCCCTTCCGCTCAACATGTTCTACAACACGGGCATCGCCATGTACATCTGGGTGCTCACCAACAAGAAGCCCAAGCACCGCGCGGGCCGCGTGCAGCTCATCGACGCCACGGCGTGGAGCAAACCCCTCCGCAAGAACCTGGGCAAGAAGAAGGGGAACGCGCCGTGATCCGCCGCGACGCCTTCAGGAGAATCGGGCATGAAGCGTAACAACCCCACACAGAAGGCTCTGGTGGCCGATCCGGCCTTCGCTGAGATCGACGCGATGGTCGAGCAAGCGGATGCCGAGTTCAAGGCCGTGCTGAAAATGGTCAAGCCGGCGCGCCGGGTGCGGTTCCTGGCGATCGTCGAGCACACCGACGCCTACTGCTTGAACCACCTTGAGCCGCTGCACCGCGAGTACGAGCTGTACTGCCAGGTGATGGCGGCCGCGCTGTGCTGCAAGGGATCTCCCGTTGTGGAAGGCAAGGGCGCGGCGGAGGGGTGGGCCGCGGCAATCGTCGCCGCGCTGGGGTTCGTGAACTTCCTGAGCGATCCCGGGTTCCCACCGGTGAAGACGATGGCGGCGGTGGCGGCAGGGTTCGGCGTGTCCGAGTCCGGCATGCACGCCAAGAGCCGGCAGATCCGCGAGATGCTGGATCTATGCCAGTTCGATCCGGACTGGACGCTGCCGAGCCTGCTGGCGCGGAACCCGCTGGTGTGGATGCTAAAGACGACAAGCGGGATCGTGGTGGACATCCGGTCGCGCCCGCGGGCCGAACAGGTGATGGCGTTCGAGCGGGACTGATACCGTTCGTGCCGGGGGATGCGGCGCGGGGTTCCGAGGCCGTGGCGGGCGCAGTAGTGGTGATCTCGAACGCCGAGGGTGCGAGGCTGGAAGGCGGGGCCGAGTTGGAGCGCGACAAGCCGTCGCTGTTCGATGTCGAGCCAAAGGCCGTCATCGGTCGAATCGAACCGCGCGCGGCCTACGGAGCGAGATAACCCATGCCGCCGACTCCCCATACCGACACCTCCGAGAAGGGCCTCGAGACCCTCATCCTCGAATCGCTCGTCAGCGAGGCGGGCTACGTCCTTGGCGACGCCAAGGACTTCGACCGCGAGCACGGCGTCGATTGGCCCACGCTATTGGGCTTCCTACAGGCGACACAGCCGGAGAAGGTCACCAAGTTGGAACTCGACGCAGACGGCCCGAAGCGTACCAAGTTCCTCGCCCGCCTCACCGGCGAGATCGCGCGCCGCGGCGTGGTCGATGTGCTCCGCAAGGGCGCGAGCGACGGCCCAGTGACGT